>NZ_AKVN02000002.1 GCF_000271485.2 Pelosinus fermentans DSM 17108 | reverse complement strand
ATTTTTTAAGGTTAAATTGCGTTAAAGCCTATTAGCAGCTTCTTCAATCATTCCTTTAGGTAAAGATTGACCGCATGTTGGACAAGAGCAATCACCATTAGAGGTAAAAACTTTATCGTTTTCTTTATGCCAATCAGCTAATAACTTTTCACGGTTTTTACTATAAGTAACGATATCGTTTTCAAGGTTTTTAACTGCTGTTTCTTTTGATTTGATAGCGTTTTGGACAGTAACTAAATTCATTTTTAAAGCTCTAAGGGACTGTTCTTTTACAAACTTAATATCGCTAGTTTCTGACCTAAATTTGGTCTGAATATCAAGCAGTCTTGATTCTGATTGACTTAAAAGTTTTTGCTGCTCGGCAATTTCCCCGCCTTGCTCTATACGGCTTACTTCTTGGTTTTTGGCATTGCGCTTTTCTGTCAAGTCTTCAATTTCAGCAGCAGTTAATTCTTTATCAAGGCCGATTAAATCAGGTTTCATAAGGTTATTTTCATTAATAAGACCAGGAATTTTTTCAAGTTCCTCATTGATAGCTTTACGCCTTGCAGCAATCACCTTTTTATGATCGTCTAGCGTCCTGCCTTTTAAGATACTAGGCAATGTTGTAAGGGATTTATCAGAGGTATACATCCTCGTCGGAGATATCGCCGCAAATATCAAGTAATGTTTACGCTTGTCCTTCCAGTGCAATTGCTCATTAAAATATGCAGGATTAGTAAGAAGCCTAAAAACATCTTCATTCACAATGCTGGCAATATATTTTTCATACTCTCCCTTGCTCTTTGGCACTCCGTCAATGAAATGATTAGTTTCATGACCAGTAAATTCACTAGTAACGCCGCCGCGCTTTTTAGTGTACTTTTCAACATACTCTTTTTTCAAAAAACTTCGTTACCATCAATCAAAAACACACCTTCAACCTCATGACTGATAGCCGGAATAACTACCCATTATTCATAGTCTTAATACCAAAATCAGTTTTGTTTTGAGTATCTTTGTTGAAGAACAACCAATTAACTGCATCGGCTATACTTGTCTTACCTGTACCGTTATCTCCAAAGACCATTAAACTGTCACCATTTGCCTCTAATGTAAAATCCTTAAAACCCTTAAAGTTTTTAACGATCATTTTCAAAGTATCATTTTTTTTGACATTTCCATTCCTCCACGTTATAATTTCAGTAAGTTAATTTTCATAGTCCCTCGAAGAAGTCCGTCTGCAAACGGGCTTTTTCTCATTTCTACCATTGCGCCGGAACTGCCAACGCAACCACCAGGAAGATTATTAATAAGATTATATTTTCTAAGCACGTTTCAATAAATTTGTCATTCACTCGCTGTCTTTGATGGCATCCTGAACCTTTCCCACTCTAGCACCTCCTTACTTTTCGTTTCTTGCACTCTTTAAGACTAGGACAATAAATGTAATGCGTTTCGTCTTGCCTAGTTTTCGTGCAGGTTTCATGAGTCATTGCGACCTCCTTTAAATTGCAATTTCCAAATAATCCGACTTGGCAATTTGTCCAAAATCTGCATGAGATAAAAGATGCACTATTACGTCTGCTGTCCAGCCATTGCCTAGACACTTATAACGTTGGGGAACGCTAATCCCTTCTGTGTAATTGTCGGGTAACGTTTGTAGCCTTTCACCCTCTATAGGCGTTAACTTTCTTATGTAACCCTCAACTAAAACTCCGTGGCGATCTTGCGCTGTAAGAGTGTAAAATTTATTACCATTGCTAAACCTTTGACCATTTTGTCTTTTATTAATTCTGTCAGGCGTGATACAACCAAATAAATACTGACCCATCTTAGCAGCCCCCCACCAGCTTCTCCGCACAGGGTTACTGCTTGTCGTGAATATAGTAAACTCTATTCGCTTGACTATCTTGCCTGAAATACCCAACCTTGCCCTTTTTAACTTCTTTATCTAATATTTGCAGAGTCTTATCAAACGGCACTATATATTCCGCTAGGCACTCCATAACAAAATTACCGTTCCAACTTGCGTATTGTCGCGCCGTCATGGTGATTGCTTTATTTGCATCTAACGAACAATATTTCTTGCCTAGTTGAAACTCAGCATTAGCCTTAAACCACCTCGCCCACGTTCCGCTTATGGCATAATCCATATCTGCGTTCTCATGAACTATATGTTTAAGCAAAATCCCCTTATCTTTCGGCAATGTGATGCTGGGAATGTTGGTCCAATACATGCGCTTTCTATTTTGTGCTGATACTAAAGCTGAATTAATCTCTATCGGCTCTACACCTAGATAACTGGTTATCACATCTTGATACTCTTTTTTCATCTTCACATTTTCAAGCAAGAATACTACATTTGGATTAACAGATTTAATATGTTCTAAAATTTCCGCATAAACAAAGAACAGTTTACTTCTCGGATCATCAAAATTAAGTTGCAATCCTGCGAAACTAAATCCCTGACATGGCGATCCACCGATTACAATCCTTATACTTGACCAATCAATATTCCACTCTCGCCATTTTGTAATATCACCTAACTGAATAGTATTAGGATAGTTTTTTTGCGTAACTTGAATTGCATTTTTATCAATTTCACTAGCATAATATTTGGCTACTTTTATACCTGCTCTTTCGAGAGCTACTTGACCACAACTAATTCCATCAAACAGGCTTAATACGTTGATTCCTTGCATTTTCTGCCTCCTTCACTTAAATAATTTCTTTTCGGTAATGAATCCATTACTGTTATGAGTATTTTTAGAAAAGCCTTTTTTAGTTCTGCCATGCGACTTTCTAGCACTAGCAGCAGACAATTCATTGGCATACTGCTCTAACCTGTCTAATTTTTTGAGAAAAGATTTTACCGACATTAACCAGCTATCACCCACCCTTTCGACTTGATTTTTGCGCTCAACTTGTTCATCTTTTGAGCGTACTTTTTAACTAGTTTTCTTGACTCAGTATCATTGTTACGACTGAGATTATGTACTACCTTACGGCAGTATAGTAGGGATATGATTGTCTTGTAGCGTCCTGCCATGTGGTTATGCTCCTTTTCCTCAAATAGAAGATATACTGTGGCAATAAATAGAGGTTAGACTTGCATCCATTCAATCAATCTCGCTTTTACAAATCGTTTTTGCGTTCCAACTTCTTTAAATGGAATTTGCTTTTTACGGATTAAGTCATATATCTTCCAACGAGATATTTTCAAGAATTCAGCTGCTTCATAAGTGGTGAGAATTTCTTCTATTTTGGATTCTTTTAATGGTTCTGGTTTTGGGGCAGGCGTTCCGCACTCAGGGCAAAATTTCGCTTTTGGCGTAAGGTCTATGCCACATTTGCAAGTCATATAAGCACTCCTTTTTTAATTCATTTGTTTTTTCAGGTTGTTGGAAAGACATATCCTACTTTCTCTCCTAATGCTAGTGATATTTTTTTCATTGCATCTAAGCTTGGATTAGTACGTTTACTTTTTGCCAATAGGTGAATATAAGTTGGGGTTAATTCTGCCTCCTTGGCAATAACACCATAACTTAAGTGCTTCTTTAATCTGATTTTGTCAATGTTGTTCACGGAATCACCGCCCTTTCTTAAACTGTGAGTTTATCTTATCATGAACTAATAGTTTGTTGAAACCTTTAAATAAACTTATAGTTTATCATATTTCATCAATTAAATAAACTTATTGTTTATTTTCTCACGTTTCCTTAATATATCTCAATATTTCATTGCATTATATTAACTGTTAGTTTATAATTGGATAAACTAACAGTTTGTGAGGTGATTTTATGGTCGGCGATAATCTTCGCAATATTATGATGGAAAATAAAATTCCAGCTAAAGAACTCGCTGGAAAATTGGGTATAAGCCCAACCCATCTAAGTTATGTCATAAATAACAAAAGAAATCCCAGTTTAGAGTTAATGGAAAACATAGCCAATATTTTGGGTGTTACTATGAGTGAACTGCTTAAAGATAATGATGGTGAAGGTCTAAAGGAAAAGTTACCTCAATCCTCTCTATTACCAAAAGAAGAGCGAGACATTGCCCGCGACTTAGAAAAAATGCTCTCTAATCTAGAGAACCAAGAAGCTATGTCTTTTTACGATGGTGAGCCTTTAGATGAAGAAAGCAAGGAATTGTTGCGTATTTCTTTAGAAAACTCAATGCGCCTCGCCAAACAAATGGCAAAGAAAAAATTCACACCTAATAAATATAAGAAATAGCCTCAAGGGAGGGTTTTCGTAGATGCGTAAAAAAATAGCGAAAAAGTTAATTAAAAAATTCCACACAAATTGCCCTTTCCAAATCGCTAGGGAGATGGGCGTAGTTATCCTTTTTGAAAGGTTAAAAGATACCTTGGGATACTTTAATACATACAAACGCATTAAAATAATTCATATCAATCAAGAACTTAACGAATCGGAACAACAATTTGTATGCGCTCATGAACTAGGGCATTCTATTCTTCATCCAGAAGTAAACACGCCTTTTCTTAGAAAAAATACTCTTTTTTCTATTTCTAAAATTGAGCGAGAAGCAAACGAATTTGCTGTTGAACTGTTATTACCAGATACCTTGCTGTATGAACATCAGGACGTGTCATTATCTCATCTTGCAGCAAACAGCGGAGTACCACTGGAATTATTGCATTTAAAAAATAGATAGAAATAAAAAAAGACACAGCCCCATAAAAATGGATAAGCTGTGTCTTAATTATAAATTGGAGGTAAAAATGGCAAAAGGTCGCATAGAAAACCGTCATAAAAGTAGTTATACTCTAATAATCGATGAAGGAATTGATCCCGAAACGGGCATAAGAAAACGTTGGTCGAAATCCGTAAAGACCGATGACGAGAGCGAAGCACAACGCCAACTAGATATTATCTTAGGGGAAATAGCTAATAAAACATTTATCAAGTCGCCTAATTTAACTGTAGAACAATACTTCACCAACTGGCTTAAAACACCAGAAGCGAAAAGATTGGCCCCTAAGACGTTTACAAGTTATAAAAAATGCGTAGACCTTCGCATAGTGCCTTGGATCGGTAATACTAAAATTGGAGATTTAACCCGATCTCAATTAAAGAATTTTTATCAGCGAATTTACGAAGAGGGCAGATTGGCTGGCAGAGAGGAAGATAGCAAAAAAGGCCAACCAGTAAGCAAAAGAACCGTCTTATATCACCATCAAGTAATTAGGCGCATTCTCAACCATGCTGTGTATGAAGATGAAATTTTACCTAGGAATGTTGCGGATAAGATTACTATTCCAGAACCGCCGGATCAAGATTTTGACGAAGACGAAGACCTTGTAAAAGTCTTCACAGCAGAGCAAATAACCACGTTGGAACGTCATACCATAGACACTGACTATTACGCATTGGTAGCACTAGCCCTCCGGACGGGAATGAGGCGCGGTGAATTATTAGCTTTAACATGGGATAGTGTTGACTTTGACAAATCAACGATTTTTGTTAAACGTTCTATATCATACACCCCTGACAATGGTTGCATATATAAATCCACTAAGAATAAAAACAAACGCATAATTGAAGTCACTAGTGAGGTACTTGATATATTAAATTTAGTTAAGGAAAAGCAAGAACAAGCTAAAAAAGATGCAGAATCAAATAGAATAGAAAATGAGGAAAATGACGAAATTATACCGCAATATACTGATAATAATTTAATATTTTGCAGGAACAATGGACAGTCTATCCACCCCGACACCCCTTCATCATGGTTCCCTGGATTTTGCATTGATTGTGGACTTCCGCGCTTAACCTTCCACTGCTTACGCCACACACACGCAAGCCACCTACTAGCGGAAGGCGAAGATATTTCATATGTATCAAAAAGATTAGGTCACAGCGATATTACAATAACTTATAAAACATATTTTCATTTTATCCCATTAGAAAAGCGAGATTCTATAAAAAGTATAGAAAGTAAGTTTAAGAAATGAGTACTATTGATTAGTGCAGATTGGTGCTGTATATTTTTTTATGCCCACCATTGGCAACGGTTTTGGCAACGATTAAAATAAAAAAGCCTCCACATAACCTGCGGAGGCTTGAATTTACTGGTGACACACCGGGGAATCGAACCCCGAACCTACTGATTAAGAGTCGTAATTTGAGCATATTTTCATTATGGTCGATTGTCGGATGTGTTGATAGTACTGCACGTGTTAAATGATTACTAATTAACATTACTGCTTGTTATTGTTTGTTGTGGCAACGGTTTTGGCAACGATAAGATTGAAGCAACATATCTATTTAAATAATATTTTCCTTGATTATAATATGCAAATTTCAATAATTCGCCCAGCCATTGCGTTGGGCTTTTTTCATGATTAAGCAGGAATATAATGTTATTTGTTGTAAATATAATTTAATATCTTAATAAAAGAGTGAGGTTAAAACGTGGGTAAAGGTTTTTGGATTTCAGTTGCCGCTATATTAATAATAGCAATGGTGTCATTTGCTATTTCGGAGAAAAACAGAGAAGATGAAGCAAATAGTAAAATAATAAAGGACATGCCAACAACATACGCAGAAGGATTAAATTATTTAAAACGATCAGATTATGAAAAGGCATCCCAAAAATTTTCTTTATTCCATTATAAAAATTTAGACAAATTTGTAATTGATTACAAAGAGAAAAATTTTCCTAATGGAAAGCACCTTTACAATTACGCCAATGCAATGTTTTATGATGGTAAAGCCGAATTTAATTTTGTTGACAAATATATGGCTGAAATCCCAAGTGATTATTCAGGGGAATTTTCAGAAGAAATATTAAAAATGAAAAAGATAGATTGGGCGAAAAAAGCTGATGATAGAGCAAAGATTCAAGTAGATAATTTCATGAAATCCAGGCAATAAAATTAAACTCCCCATGCTATTAAGCCGGGAGTTTCTCTATTTTGCAACATTTACTAGCACAGATATATCCTTATTTATGATATAATAATCATTATTATGTGAACTAAATTATAAATAGAAAGTGGTGGGAACATGAAATCAATGTGGAAAGGTCTTTTGTCTTTTGGCTTGGTAAATGTCCCTGTAACAATGGTTAAGGCTACCCGTTCCAAAACTATTAGTTTTAACCAACTTCGAAAGAGTGACTATAGCAGGATACAATACAAAAAAGTTGCTAGTGATGGCGCGGAAGTTCCAGCAACTGAGATTTGTAAGGGTTATAAACTGTCAGAGGATAGATATGTAGTTATAAGTGATGCTGATTTGGAAGCAATCAGCCCCAAGGCAAGCAGAATCATAGAAATTAGTGATTTTGTTAAATTAGAGGAAATAGATACAAGATTTTATGATAATAGCTATTATTTAGTACCCGATCAAGGCGCATCTAAAGCCTACGCATTGTTATTAAGATCAATGTCTGAAGCTAATGTAGTCGGTATCGCTAAATTTGTCCTACGCAACAAGGAATATCTTGCAGCAATACGCCCTACTGATAATGTTATTACTTTATCTACGATGCTTTTCGCAGATGAAATTGTACAAACAAAAGAGATCGAAAATGATTTACCATCCAACGTGGAACTATCAGACAAAGAATTGAAAATGGCTCAGACACTGATTAATTCTTTAATAACTAAATTTGAGCCAGAAAAATATGAAAATGAATATCACAAGCAAGTAATGGCAATGATTGAAAACAAGGCAGAAAATGAAATGACTGTTTCAACACCTGTTGACACTTCACCATATTTTGTAGACCTTATGTCAGCACTAGAGGCAAGCATGGCAAGTATCAAAAAGAACGAATCTAAGAAGAAAGCACCTAGAAAACCAAAGTCAAAATCAGCATAAAAACTCCCTATAAATTTAGGGAGTTTTTCTTATTTGCGTTCCATGAACCACTTGCCTTCATCGTCAAACAAATAGACCTGCTTACCCATGATCTTACAGGTATAGCGTATGCCAACACCGCCGCCTTTAAGAGATGCAGCCTGGCGCACATCTATAAGGCGATCCACTTCAAAGACTCTGCCATCTTCCCATTTGATTGATAAGGGACGAACGTTGCCGTGTATGTCATGTTTAGTTATGACCTCAATAAACACCTTGTAATCACTCATATTCTCACCTCTATGCAGAACATATGTTTGGTTAGATTATATGATTTTGTGAGGCGAAAATCAAGTAGTAGATATTTACAATAATATCTACCCGCCAAAGGACACATATTCAAGTAATTAATTCGTAGCTACAAGCCTGCATTTATATCTCTACGCATTATCTCTACAACCTCATCAAGTATTACCTTGATATCTTCTTCTAACTTTCCTTTTTTATCATATATACTCAACGCATCTTGTCCTTGGAAATGCCCACTAATTTCGCTTCTAACAATAAAATAGTATTCGCTTAATTTTGATAATAAATTTTTTAGTGGATATAGTAACTCTTCCGAAAGATAAAGCCTAGTATCATGAAATGTATTCTTTGCTGCACCATATGCATCCCAAGCATTAAATTCTTCTTTTTTCCCAATTAACTCCTGCAATGCTCTCACTGCTTCTTGTCTATCTTCCCTCCATAAATTAACCATAATTGTTTCAGCACCATGAGACATTGCCATTTTTTCAAGCTGCCGTTCAAGGTCGATTTCATCCCAATCGAGGCATGATGGTAGGCTCTTAAGACTACTTCCATACTGAATATTTACCGATACAGCTTTAAGTATTTGATTATATAAAATTATATAGTTCTCGTGTTTCTTCGTTATAAAGTAGTTGTAATTTGATATTTTCTTTTGGTATTCATGTGTTTTTTCTTGGCTTATTAATGATAAGTCCTGTCTATACTTTTCTATTTTTTTACTATACGATAAGCTGATTCGTCCTTTTATCCATTCCGGTCCAATAATTTTAAGAGCCTCGAATAATAAATTAACAATAATACTTATTACAATTATATAAATAAAATCCATATTACCACTCCTTTATGATACACTTTCTAATTATATTTTATTTATCCTGCAGAAAAAAGCCGTCCACCTAATTAAAGGTAGACGGCTCTTAAATATTATCGTGTGAGCAAATATCCCCCTGCAGCAGTACCAAGTATCCATCCGATACGTTCCTTCTGCCGGGAGGATTTTTCTTTTTTCATTTCTTCTGCGTTTATTTTAGCTTGCTTTTCCAATTCTTGATTAGCAATTAATCTTGCTTGAGCATTTGCCATGTCGGTTACATCAATTTTCGTAGTAGAAGATGTAGAAAATCTAAGCTCTCCATTATCTCCTATTTTAACGTCAGGCTGTCCTGATACATTGGGAACCTCAACTTCTTGACCGTTTACTATAGCAATAACCTTTCCTTGTCGCTCTACAAATTGCAAGATAGCCCCCTCTTGGCTTGGCGCTTGTACTGCTACCTCTCTAATCGTTTCTGTTTTGGTATTTATCACTTGCGGTGGCAATGTGACAATTGTTTGCGTATTGACGTTCTGCGCTTGATCAATAATGTTCTGCTTCCACTGCTGATATTCTTGCCTGCCCCAAAACAAAAGGACTAGTACAACGACTAGCCCCAAGAAATATTTCCAGTTATTTGCGATAAACGACTTGCTTCCATCTAGATTAATCATTTTTATAAACCTCCCACATAATCGGTAATGCCCCTAGCTATTGCAGCGGCGAATTGATCACGCTTGCCTTCGTTGATTAATAGAGCTTCATCCTCTGCATTAGAAATAAAGGCTGTTTCCACCAGCACCGCCGGACAATCGGTATATTTTGTTACATATAGATTGTTAGTCTTTAACCCGCGGTCTACAGTACCCAAACTATTTATTATCTGATTCTGAATACATTGTGCTAGTTTCCCGCCCTTAACGCTGCCGGAACTATAAAAGGTTTCTGTTCCTTTTGCCCCTGTGTTAGTGGCAGCATTGCAATGTACGGATACAAAGAGGTCTGCACCAAAACTATTAGATGCATCTGTTATCTGATAGAGTTCGTTTTCCTGCACTTCTAGGACGTTGTATCCTACCGCACGAAGAAAACACGCTGTACGTTTCATAATGTCCTTTGCGACAATTGCCTCTTGTAATCCACTTGCCCCAACTGCACCGCTGTCTAGTCCTGGGCAATGGCCTCCATTAATTACTATTTTCATATTATTTTATCCCCCTCTCGTCCCTCAATTGAATCAACTTACTACGCAAAATCGCTGGGATATATTGCCCCCAGCCGATACGGTCAAAGTTCTCAAAAATGCTAATACCCTCCATTGCTCCATAGCCAAATATCATCATGGTCCTAAACATGTGATTCAACCCCATAGCGTTATCTAGCAGATTTGCAAGAGCTACCATGACAAGAATAAAAACCTTCCGTTTCAAGCCGTTAAAGCTAACTTGACTACTAACTGAGTGGTTTACCCATCCTGCATAAATGCCAGTTAGGTAATCCAGGCAAATCAATGTCAATAAAGATGAAATAGGGAGGTCAACGCCCCCGACAAGAAAAGAAAAAGCACCGCCAATTGCGCTGCATGTTACTAGTGTATTAAATTCTGTTTTTATGTAATTTAACAAATTTGCACCCCCAAAAAATATTATAAAAATAGAGCCTCTTGGCTCCTACTAACACTAAAATATTTTTTAAGCAATACGCATGATATATGCTAAAGCAAAATAGGGCGGTCTGTTTTCATGACCAACTCCATTACCAGCATTTTGCACACTTACCCCAACATTATGTCCGTGCGCCCCTGACACGCTTGTATTAATTGCTACGTAGCCAGTATCACGCGGTGTATTGCTTACCCTTGCACCACTAGAACCCTCGGAAGGAGTTCGCATTGTGTCTATAGAGTGAGCATGTGCTCCTTGTGAATCCGTCCATGCAGTTGCAGCATGAGCATGCACAGGGCCTTCGGATGGTGTTAGGGCATGTGTAGCTTCACCGCCTGTTGCACCTACTCCATAACTATCACCTGCACAAACAAGAAACCTATTGCGTAGATCTGGCGTGCCATTAGTGCCATTGCATAAACTCCAACCCGTTGGTATAGAAGTAATTGAACCGCTCCACATTGCAATTAAGCCTATTGGTATAGGTACTGACCAAGTAGCGTCTGCACGCAAAAATTTAGTTGTACTACCATCACATATAGGGGCAAGGCCCGCACTTGTTGTACTAACAACATTATACGTTGTATCAGTTGATGCAATTGTTAGCCTATCGTTTAGTGCATCTGGCGACAATGTTACATTTTCACCTGCGACCAGTTCTAGCGTATCCGTTTTGCTATCCGCTTGGATCGTTGTACTACCCACAAGCACATTACTAAACGCCATTTGGTTGACTTCCGCATTTGTTGCAATGCCAGCAAGTTTGTTATTTTGTGCAGCGGTCATGAAACCGTCAGAACTCGCGGTTACAGTATTGTGTGTGTGTACTTTCGGCGCAAAGTCACTCGGTGTTTTCCCACTAAGCATAGCGGCGTTTAAGTTCTCGCATTCCGTTCCATTGTTTACAGGGATTTGTCCATTTCCATTCCCTGGCCCCAACCCCTTTAGTAATGCAGCGTCAACTATTTGGTCTTCTTTTAAACCCTTGAAGTTATTTCGTAACTCTGTAGGAGCCTCGGATAAGAATCCTGTATCCTCTGGTTTTGTTGCATCATATGCCATTATTAATACCCCCTTGCTCGCCAGTCCATAGTTCCACCTACATCCTGGTTGCCTAAATTTAATATCCTTGCATTAAAGCCTGTCTTGTCACGATTTGTAATTTCTACATGTACCCCCTCACCAATTGCATAAGGAGTTACCACTGGTATGATATAAAAATCAGTGTTATAGGTGATTCTAATTCCACCTACGGGGACTCCTATGGTTCCTGCTTTTTCAATGTCTGGTAAATCAATCATTACGTCAAAACGGTTAACCTCTGGTGTTTTAGCAGGATTGGAAGTAGACAAGATGACCCTTAATTCAATATACCTAAATACAAATTTTGCAGGTAGAAAGTCTTTCCATACGCTCCAATCTGCATTATCTTTGCTGGTGCGCATTTGCAGAGTTGCAGACGTTTCACCTCGGAATTTTACAGTAGAGAGGAATTTCACCGCAATATTAGCCGTTATTAGTCTGCCTACATCTATTTGCTCACACATATAACTTCCAGTTGCAGGGTAATTTCCACTTGTATCTTTTTCGAGTCTTAATACTTGTCTGCCGCCGACTTCCTCAAATTTTGTTGTCGGGTAGTCTGACCATTGCCCACCGATAGTTTGCCAATTAATATCACTGACACCAAATTCAGTATCGGCATGTGTACCGCTTTGCATGACAATTTCATCGAAGGATTGGATTACGTTTTTAGGGGGTAAGTCCACTACGGTAAGTTGATAATCAATTGGCGTGACAGAAAAGCGATTTGAGCGATTAATTGCCTTAATCCAATAATGATAAATGCCGTCAAAATCAACTTTATATTTGTAACTGTTACCTGTTATATTCGTGGCAATTAATTGCCCATAATCAAATGTCCATCCTTCGCGTATTTCGTAGCCGACCACATCATTTTCATGCGCTCTATCCCAGTACAGTTCCACATACTCACCGTTTTGTTGCACAATAAAGTTTTCAACGTCTTGCGGTTCCATAAGAGCGTATAGACTTCCAGATGCTTCGTCTGAGTAAAATCCTGCGGTGCTGAGAGCCTTAATCAGTATTTTTACATTACCACCGTCTGTGGGACGGAATTGATATTTTCTCTCTTTGGTCTGTGTTAGTTTTGTAGCATCTTCCCAAGTCCACCCATATCGCACGTCATAGTAGGCAAAGTCTAACTCAGATATACCTGTCCATTCAACATTAATCAAAGACCTATCATTTATATCCTGGAAACAATTATGTTTGTCACAGGGGCAGGGTTTAAATCATAGACTGCAACTATGTTTGCAGGGTACTGGCTGTATTTACCTGCACGACTAACTGCTTTAATCCAATAGCTATATTCACGCTCTTGATTAATTCTAACATTGTATTCCAGCCCTGTAATACCTGTAGCTACTAACATTCCATCATCCCAACTTACACCTTCTCGAATCTCAAAAAATGCGAGATCAGCATACAGAGCATTGTCCCACTTTAAATGTAATAGGCTGTGATCACTCATGTCCTGGGATATTGTAAATCCTGTAACATCTCCTGGCTCAATTGTGATAGGAATAGATATATTGGCAGCATTTGATTCATATCCTGCTACTGTTCTAGCTTTTGCCGTGATTCATAGGTGCCGCTTTCAGGAATTACACAAGTGTATATGGTCTCTTTTGTAAAAAACGATTGCGAACCACAAGTAATAATATATCCTGTAATATCCTGACCAGCAGAAGCAACCCAGGATATATTGAGTTTACTGCGATCACTGTTATCTTGTATTGCTTTCAAATTTGTAGGAGTGTCAGGGCGTAAGATAATTTGCAATTGCTTTTCTGCTGGTATGTCGGATGGATTACCACTATTATCAATTGCAACTACGCTAAAGGTATGTATTCTGCTACTTGTGGCAGTGTAGGTATATTTTGTAGCGGTGATTGGAGTTGGTGTCAAAACTGTACCTTCTGAAAGCTGATACCCTCGCAAGTCAATGTCATTTACGGCAGACCATTCTAGGTTCACCTTTGTCCTATCCGCTGGATCAATAATAGCCGTTATACTTGCTACGTTAGATGGTGGTTGATCTTTGCCTGTAATGTAAATGGGATCAGAAACCTCACCATCAGAAACAATCCCCATCCTATTTGCAATTTTAATTCTAATACTATAACTCATGCCAGTTTTTACGTTGTCTACAATAAAAGTACCGTCGGAATTTATTTTTCCATAACTAAACCAAGTCTTCCCACTATCAGTACTATATTCTAGCCTTGCCTCGCTAAAATTTCCGAAATCAGGCAATACACATGTGCCAGTTATATAAGATATAATAGTCCCGTCTGCTTGGCGATAATAAACTTGTGCAAGCTGTATATCTGTTACGTCAGGTGGTGCAGCAGTTGGATTCGCCAGTTTGGTTATATTTATTACAGGTGCAACACTCCCCATTGTATCACCGTATAAATTGGGGTTATATTCCTGCATAACCATTGTAATCTTGTTTTCCTGCGGTTCTGTCATTTGCATAATGCGGTAACGTTTGTAAGCAAGTCCTGGTTCTGTTACCTCGGTTATCGGATTCCAGATACCCACCACGTCACCAATGCTGCGGTTTAACGCCCTTTTATTCGTCGTGTACTGTATCCATTCGGGGCAGGTCTGTGCTTTATTCAAATGAAACCATGACAATTGACTAGCTTGCGGAAAATTATTAATTCCGTAAACAGATATTTTTTTAGTTAACGGTGTTTTGTTACGGAATTGGCTTGTTTCTCCTGCTAACTGCACTCTGTCAGCTTGTGCGACGACTTTTGTGTATTCATACTCGGGATCAACATACTCAATCTGCAGACCTCAATGTCCTCTTCGTTGTCCTGCCACCATGTTTCTATTGCTTCGTCTGGCCCTACTGTAAATACTTGACTTACTGATTCGGGCTTGTCTACAAGAATACCGTGTAATCCTCGCTGATACGTTGGGTAGGATCGGCATACACTAAATATCTCGGTTAACCAATCTTGGCGACTCTTTTTTTCGTCAAGGATTAAATTTAATGTAAAACGCTTCCGTCCATTAACTACGTGATCAAATAAGGTGCAGCCGTAAGATATGACTGTATATCAATGCTACTCATATCCATGCCACAACCGTCTACACTGGTTTTAAAGTCCAACTCGCACCAAGCGGGGTTATCTGTCCATTGCTCAGTGTAAGTAGTTGGAGAGCTATATACTTTTACTATGCGCCCTCGACTATTGCCGTAACATTAAAATCACCTGATAATTTTCGCTTGCCTTGGCGGTTATGGCTAGATATGCATCATATTTTAAGCCGCCTACTAGCTTTGCTTTTTCCTCTTGTGTTGCACCAGTTACACGGCTATCAATCCACTGCTCCCCATCCCCTAAATATGCAGTGTATGAGCATCCAGGCAACATGACTTTATGTGATATATATGGAGTGTCGTAACAAGGTACGCCTTTTGCAATTGCAATTAGATTCTTATTCGTTTTTGGGATTTGGTCAGAACCTATATTCCCTACGGTTGTAGATGCAATCCACCCCTCTGACGCATGATTATTAATGGAATCTACTATGTTCTGTATTGTTATACTGGCTTGCGTATCAAGAGCGAACGAACTACCACTGCTTTGACAATAAATTCCTGAATCCCATCCAGGGACATGACCTACCTTAACGGCAGCATCGGGATAAAGAGTGTTCTGAATCGAAATTAGTGTTATGTCGCCAATAGGGATGTCATTTAATCTAACATCTGAAAAGCCTTTAATCTTGCCAACACCAAAAGAAACAATCTTATGTTGTTTTTCTCCTGGCGGACTAGCCCATATCATGTTTCCAGCGCATTTTACCTTGCCATATATAAGAGGTTACTAAACCTGAATTCGTTTGGGTTTGCAGTACGCCAAAAGAGTACGTAGGGCTATTACTTTTGTTTTTTGGGCCAAAAATCTTATGGTGATAGTGCTAATCGCAACGCTAACTACTGTCTTAACTATAAATTTCCAGGCCGCTGCACCTATTACATCTGGCATCTAAACACCCCTCTATTCGACTATAAATGCAAGTCGTGATTTTTGCAAGCTTGTTTCCACCATGCAGTCAATTACTTCATCGTTTCCGATATAAACGGCAGGATGGACTAAACCAAAAGGCAACCTAATTAGTAATAGGTCGCCTTCTTTTATGTCTTCCAATTCGATTTTTTGCAGATGTTTTTAAACATATCTCTCATATACTCGCCTAAATTGTCGGGCCAGTCAAAGCGTGGTAAGTGAGGGTACAGTAAATAATAGGCAACAAACACCCCAACGCCTTACCATTACTATCTAACTGCTCGTAGGGTTTGCCAACCTGTTTTATCAATTCTTCTATCGTCATGACCTTATCACCATTTGATTCGGTGTGCTTGGATGGCCTCCAAATCTCGTTATGTTTCCACGCTCCGTACATGCTGAAACTGTACCGTCACATGTAGGCAGAGAACTAGTACTGCGACACCTATTATCTGCCCTTTATAGATAAATTGACAAGTTGGACCATAATCCATGTTAGGCCCTTCCTGACTAAAATCTACGGTGTCACGTTCCACCACGCAACTAAACTCCGCAATAGTGGTTTTAAGGCTATTTAATATGCCTTCAAACAACCACACAGGGCCTTCCTCTAAATGGTCAAGATAAACCTCTTGGATAACAATTTTTGTATTTTAACGTTGTGCATTGTTAGCGATATAAGCGGCCCATTGCTGCCAGCGGTTGACATAGTAAGGATACTTGCTCTTTATCGCCCTCAACTGTGTTTTTATCTCGCCTCTTTTTACTCGACAGAAATATAAGTATTCCCTTCGAAAGCTAAGTCTTGATTGTCATTAGCTACAAACCTAAAAATAACACCATTTGCGGCGTAGATGGTTAATAGCATGCGAGGCATGATCTCCGCTGACTTCGTAACCGCCTCTAATTCGGGACTCATTGTTTACTCACTTGACATCACCTGCACAATCGGCACTGTAAAGGTCTTGTACCCTAAACTATCAATTTTAAAGTCTAGCTTATCTGTATCAAAACGTACTATATACCATTGATCATTACCGCCAAGCTTTCTTCCATTAGAGTCTAGTTTTTTCCATTGCCAATTAAAAGCCCTAAACCTACCCTTTTGAGCAACAAAAAAAGACCTCATTTCCTCGAAGGTCTTAGGGGTTTTCTCAAAGTCCAATGTCCAATAATTGCGCTCATTCGTTCTTAAACACGCTCTTTGTTCGTGTGCTGTATATTCACTGTCAATCTCGGTCTTAAACTCAATAGCCGAATTGTGAGCGCGATTGTATTTAATTGCAAATGTGTCCATTGCCATTATTTAACTGCCCCCTTTATTGCGCCTCTCCAAGTTGATTCTGTCTTTATTGAATTAAGGATATCCGCTTTTAATGAAGCATTTTGCGCTTTTGCGAGTCTCATATTTTCAGTTGGATCGAGGGATTGAAAGTTTTGTGTTATTGATACGTTAATTGCTTGTGTTCCTCCGGCATATGCAGATCCGCCAGAATTGCCGTTTGCAACCATGCTTAAGTCAGGTATAATAGTACCGTTTCGATCAGGCACAAATAATTCAGGCCTTCTTTCGCCTACAAGATATGTTTTTCCAGCTTGTACAGAGCCACCGCCTTCTCTTGCCCCATCTATGCTGAATCCAAAATTAGGGTCTAACTTAGTACCATTGCTTAAGGTAAACGCATCTGTTTTACCACTGCCGCCAAATATACCACCTAATATGCCGCCTAAAAATGAGGTTTGACTTCCTGCATTATTTACCTTCCAAATATTATTGATAGCCTCAGTCGCCATGTCATACCATGCATTTTTCCAAAAGTCTTTAAATGTTGTAGTTTGCCGCATCATGCCATCAAACATAGTAGCCATATTTTGCCGTATAACTCTTGTTTTATCGCCTAAAGTATCAACCTGATTGGTTAATTGTCCAATAGTGACAAGTTGTTGTTTATAGGCAGGATTATCTTTGCCTAATGTATCCTCAATTTCCTTTAAGCGAATTTTAGCTATTCGTAAATTATTTATGGCAGTCATTAGCTCTATAGCATCTGCCTGTTCTTTTGTGTAGTCGTTTCCTAACCCAAGTAAAGCATTCTCTTTATTGAGGTTATTATCCTGAACAGCCTTATCATAGAGAGCCTTTTGATCTGCAAGCTGCTTTTTTAATTCCTCAGTTGCCGCTTGGCTGGCTTGCTTTGATAGCTCGGCAGACTTAACTTTTAGGCGACTGGCTGCATCGTCCAACGCAAGCACATCTTTATTCGCCTCCATGAAATCCTTATGCTGCTCCTTGAAAGATTCTTTCTGTTCCTTGGTCAT
>NZ_AKVN02000001.1:4822500-5009075 GCF_000271485.2 Pelosinus fermentans DSM 17108 | reverse complement strand
GATATGGTTGCTGATAAGATTTTTCGAGAAGATTTATACTATCGTTTGAATGTAATCCCTCTCTTAATTCCCCCCCTCAGGGAGCGCTTTGAAGATATTCAACTATTAGGGGAACTTTTTTTAAGACATTTTGCTGAGAAATTGCATAATCCAGTTCAGGGTTTTTCTGCTGCTGCATTACAGCGGCTGCAGGATTATAATTGGCCGGGTAATGTACGGGAACTAAAAAATATTATTGAGAGATCAGTAAATTTAGTTGATGGAACACTGGTTCAACCAGAACATATCTTTTTGGGAAGGTTGTCGGGCTCCCAAACAGCACCGCCTACGGTGCAATTTGAAAAATATCAAACATTAGAGGAGCGGCTGGCAGAAGTGGAAGTGGTTATATTAAAAGAAACTCTTCGTCGCTTTCGCTCTTCGAGACGTATGGGAGCAGTATTAGGGTTATCCCATACTGCGGTATTAAAAAAATTACGAAAATATGACTTTTCGCTCGAATGAATTGGTAATTTATGGAATTTAATTCAATAAAATGGAACCAATTCGTAACAATGGAATCCATTGTGGAAATAAATAGTTCCACAATAAATAGCTTTTGCTAGATTTTCAACTAATCAGCGAGGTTTTAAAATGTGACTGCTTTTGAAGTGAAACAAGTAAAAACCTGATATTTATTAGATGAAATGGCTGATATATCATAAAAAAGCCTGGTTGGCACGATTTTTGCAGTATTATAAGATCATAATACTAATAGTGTATTTATATATTGCTAAAATAGTATAACGAAAATGGAGGGAATTTATTATGATTATTGGCGTAGCAAAAGAGATTAAAAACAATGAAAATCGTGTGGGTCTGACTCCGGCAGGTGCCGAGGATCTTTGTAGAGCGGGGCATACTGTATTAATTGAAAAAAATGCAGGTATTGGCAGCGGCTTTTCTGATGAAAGCTATCAGCAAGTAGGAGCTACGATTATCGCAGATAAAAAAGAATTATTTGATACCTCAGAAATGATTATTAAGGTGAAAGAACCCCTAATGCCAGAGTATGAATTGTTTCATGAAGGTCAAATTTTATTTACATACTTACATTTAGCTCCCGAGCCTGAACTGACGAAGGCATTATTAGAGAAAAAGGTGATTGGTATTGCCTATGAAACTATTGTAGGCCGGAATAATTCATTGCCCTTATTATCACCAATGAGTGAAGTCGCGGGTCGTATGGCAGTACAAATTGGTGCGCAGTTCCTGGAAAAGCCTTGGGGCGGCAAAGGCATCCTTCTAGGTGGCGTACCTGGGGTAGAATCAGGTCAAGTCGTAATTGTTGGTGGTGGCATTGTAGGTACGAATGCTGCTAAGATGGCTGTTGGCATGGGTGCACGTGTTACGATTCTTGATAAATCTACAGATCGTCTTGCTTACTTAGATGATATTTTTGGTGGCAGAGTAACCACTGTCATGTCAAATAGCTATAATATTGCAAAATGGGTAAAACAAGCGGATCTTTTAGTGGGCGCTGTACTCATACCTGGAGCAAAAGCTCCTAAGCTAGTGAGCGAAGAAATGGTAAAAACCATGGAAGCTGGTTCCGTCATTGTAGATGTGGCGATTGATCAAGGCGGTTCCGTTTCAACGATTGATCGAATTACCACCCATAGCGAACCTACCTATACCAAGCACGGTGTAATCCATTATTCTGTAGCCAATATGCCCGGAGCGGTGGCTCGCACGTCCACTTTGGCCTTAACAAATTCAACATTGCCATATGCGCTGCAGATTGCTAATAAAGGCTGGAAGCAAGCTCTTATTGATGATGCTGGATTGGCAAGAGGACTTAATGTTTATGATGGAAAAGTAACATTTAAGGCTGTAGCTGATGATCAGAATTTACCTTATACTCCTGTAACAACTGTATTAAGCTAAACAAAATTTAGTAAATCAACAAAGTAGCAAAAAGCATACTCGTATCTGTGCTAAGAGTATGCTTTTTGCGTATACTACAAGAAAAATTATCTGAATATATAGAATAGTGGGATGATTGAAATTCCGCCATATCGGTGTGTGATAGTTTATAATAAGGCCTGCATGGATTGTAAGGAGGTGGTGCAAAATAACCTACCGTAATCCCGGAGTCTAATATATGAGGGGGAGAATTTGTGGAAAAAAATAATGCATTGCAGGAAGGATTGCATCGGGGATTAGAGGAACGTCATATTCAGTTGATTGCATTAGGCGGAGCGATTGGTGTAGGGCTATTTCTTGGAGCTGGCGCTGCAATAAAAGCTGCCGGTCCATCATTGATACTTGTATATTTTCTGGCTGGTATTATTATGTTCTATATTATGCGTGCCCTAGGTGAAGTAACAGTTGCTTATCCCGTTTCCGGTACCTTTAGTGCTCATTCCAATATTTTCTTAGGACCTCTGACTGGTTATATTACAGGATGGACGTACTGGTTTATGTGGGTTGTCACATGTATGGCAGAGATCACGGCAGTTGGGGTGTATTTTTCCTTTTGGGTGCCAGAAGTGCCCCAGTGGATTCCTGCCTTGTGTGCTTTAGTTTTAATGGCATCTGTTAACTTAGTTAGTGTTCGTGCTTTTGGTGAGTTTGAGTTTTGGTTTGCCTTAATTAAAGTGGTAACGATTTTAGCGATGATTGTAGCTGGCTCGGCTATGATCGTTTTTGGGGTAGCTAATCATGGTGTGGCAATCGGCATTTCCAACCTCTGGTCTAATGGCGGGTTTTTCCCTCATGGTATAGAAGGCATGATTATGGCGAGCACCATGGTAATGTTTTCCTATTTAGGTATTGAATTGATTGGTGTTACAGCCGGTGAAGCAAAAAATCCTGAGAAATCCTTACCGGCTGCGATTGATAAAGTGTTCTGGCGTATTCTCATTTTTTATGTTGGCTCCTTAACGATCATTATGTCGTTATATCCTTGGAATCAAATTGGTACAATGGGCAGTCCGTTTGTCTTGACTTTCAATAAACTTGGAGTAAGGGCAGCAGCTGGCATTATCAACTTCGTAGTATTGACCGCAGCCTTATCTTCTTGTAACAGTGGGCTGTTTAGCACAGGCAGGATGCTTTATAACTTATCATTACAAGGAAAAGCTCCGACAATGTTTAGTAAATTAAATGACCGCCATGTTCCTGTAAAAGGAATTTTGGTTTCGTCAGGTTTCTTATTGATCGGCGTAGTGCTTAATTATCTGGTTCCTGCACAGGTATTTGTGTATGTTACAAGTGTTGCTACCTTTGGTGCGCTTTGGATATGGGGAATTATCTTGTTGATTCAGCTGAAGTATCGTGAGAGTTTGTCACCTGAACAAATTGCACAAATCAAATATCCGATGCCTTTTTCACCTATTTCCAATTGGGTCAGCTTAGCTTTCTTAGCATTCGTTGCCATAGCCATGTTCTTTAATCCAGATACTCGTGTTGCACTATATATTGCACCAATCTGGTTTGGATTGATTGCTGCTTCGTATTATGCAGCAGGAATGCATAAAGGTGATGGAGAGAAAAAATCTCTTCAACAGTAGATCCTATATCTTTATAATGAAAAAACACCTGCTATAGGTGTTTTTTTCATTACTAGTGGCTGGGATAAGCTCCTTTTCTTGCAGGGAAATACTGCAAATGAGACGAATAATAAGACATGCAGTATTGTGTTCTTAGGAAGGGTTGATTATAAATGATGGAAAAAAACGCTGTAATCTTGCAGCGACGTATAGCTGCATTTTTAGTTCTGCTGCTGATGATGATTTTTATCCTGGCAGTGCGCATTGGCTGGCTGCAGTTCATCGACGGTGATCGTATGGCCGCAAAGGTAGCGAACCAAGTGAAAGACAGCCAAACTTTACAGTCGCCCCGCGGGACGATTTATGATAGAGAAGGACGGGAGTTGGCAGTCAGCAGTTTAACCAAGTCCTTATATGCGGATCCTTCTGAAATTAAAGACCCGGATATTGTAGTATCACTGCTGGCTCCGTTATTAGAAATGCAGCCTGGAGATATTAAGGAACGATTATCTGCGGGAGGACGTTTTATTTGGATCAAGCGCATGATCGAACCTGGGGTGACAAAGCAAATAGAGGCTGTGATCAAAGAATCCAATCTTAGAGGTCTGGGCTTTTTAGAAGAAAGCAAACGGTATTATCCTAATGATAATTTGGCTGCTCACGTCTTGGGGTTTGTGGGCACGGATGACGTGGGTTTAGACGGCATGGAAATGGTATTGGATAAAGTCATTAAAGGAACCTCTGTGGAACATTTTGTTGATACCGATAGCAGGGGTATTCCCATTTTTAAGTCTATCTTTACATTTGCTCCACCTAAACAAGGAAAAAATGTATACCTTACCTTAGATAGTACAATTCAATTTATTGTTGAGCAGAGCTTGGATAAGGCAATGCTGACCAATCGCCCCCAAGGGGCAACCGTGATTGTTATGAATCCTCACACTGGAGAAATACTGGCCATGGCCAATCGGCCCACTTATAATCCCAATCAGTTCTATAAGTATAGCATACAGGAATGGAAGAACCGGGCGGTGGCATATAATTATGAACCCGGATCTACCTTTAAAAGTGTTGTAGCTGCTGCTGCATTACAGGAAGGACAACTCTACCCCGAAGAGCGATTTATTGATAATGGCTATGTAGAAGTGTCGGGGCGGCGTATTCGAAATTGGAGTGACGAAAGTTATGGCAATGTTTCTTTTGTCGAAGTTATGGAACAATCCATTAATACCATTTTTGTACAAATTGGCATGAGGCTGGGAGCTTATAAATTGATCGAATATGCTAAGGCCTTTGGTTTCGGCAAGGCAACGGGTATTGAATTACCCGGTGAAGAAGAAGGGTTGTTATTTAGGCCGGAAGATATGCGCGACTCTGACGTGGCGACGATGTCCATTGGGCAAAGTATTGCTGTTACACCATTGCAGCTCATTACGGCTGTATCGGCGATTGCCAATGATGGAGTACTCTTAAAACCGTATATTATCAAAGAAGTGCGAAATGTGGATGGTTCTATTGAGCGTGAAGGCGTGATTCAATCGGTGCGTCAGGCGATTAGCCCTGAAACAGCGAATCGGTTAACGGGCTTAATGGAAAAGGTTGTATTGGAAGGCGGCGGTAAAAAAGCTTCTATCAAAGGATACCGTTTTGCAGGAAAAACAGGTACGGCAGAAAAGCTGCAAGATGATGGCAGTGGATATTCTGCAGGACGTTATGTAGCGTCGTTTGTTGGTTTCGGTCCAGTAGAAGATCCTCAAGTTGCAATTTTAGTTGTTCTTGATGATCCTAAAGGAAGCTATTATGGAGGTGAGATTGCAGCACCCATTGCTGGCGAAATTTTAGGAAAAATTATGCGTCATCTTACTATTTACCCTCAAATTGCCAATGAATTGCCTGTTCCAAAAGAAAATATTCAAACGAGTTCGACACCCTTGCCTAACATTCAAGCGCCTCCGGGAAAGGTAGTTGTACCCAATGTGGCTGGCAAGAGTATCCGTGAAGCAGGAGATGAATTGACGCAAGCAGGACTATCGATTGTTCCTGTGGGAACAGGTGTTGCCGTAAGACAAAGTATAATGGCAAATACAATTGTAGAAGCAGGAACAGAGATTAACGTTTATTTTGAAGCACGATAGGAAAATGGACAAATAAATAAAGGGCGGCTTAAAGCCGCCCATGCATACGATTAAGGCTGTTTGTTCGCATCATATTGAGCAGTTAATGTTCCACTGGTTGCTTGAGTGGTAGTTCCGCTCAAACCAGATTCATATTGCTCAATCATTCTACGAACCATTTGTCCGCCTACACGTCCGCAATCAGCGGAAGTCATAGTTGACCAACCTTGAGCACGTACTCGATCAGCAATTCCTAACTCGCTAGCGATCTCAAGCTTCATGCGATCGAGAGCGTTTTCCGCGCCTGGGTTAACAGGTTTGTTACTTCTGGCCATTGATAATCACCTCCTTGTGTTGGTGTAATCATAGTATCAGCGAAATAGAAAGTGATTATTCGAGTTTATATTATGTAAATAGTTCCAATCGTAAAAAACATTGAATGTGAATCATTGAACTTAATGCTATGGCAGGAGATCAACCTTTCATGACGAATTAACTGTATGAAAATGGTAAACGTGGAGTGAAGTATATGCATGAAATGTCCATTGCTCAAGGAATATTGGACATCGTATTAAAAACTGCTGCAGAGCATAATGCAGTAAAGATAAGCTGTATTAAACTGCTGATTGGTCAGATGACTCAAGTTGAGCCTGAATCTCTCAAATTTGGCTTTGCGGCTTTAGCTGCAAATACGATAGCTGATAGCGCAGTGGTAGATATTACGATTATACCTCTGGTTGGCAAATGCAATAGCTGCGGGCAGCAATTTACAGTGGAACGATATTCATTCCTATGTCCCTTATGTCACTCCGCTAATATCCTAGTGGTATCGGGCCGAGAGTTAGCAGTTGATTATCTGGAGGTAGAATAAAGTGCAAATAAAAGTAATGACTAATATTTTAGAGAGAAATGATCAGGTTGCTGCTGCATTGCAGGAACGATTTAAAAAAGCGGGTATCCTTGTAATCAATTTACTAGGGTCACCCGGTTGTGGTAAAACGTCTTTATTAGAAAAGACCATTAAAGCATTAAAAGAAACACTTTCAATCGCTGTTATTGAAGGTGATTTATTTACGGCGAAAGATGCTGAGCGCATTGAAGAGCATGGCGTACCTGTGGTACAGATTAATACAGGCGGTGGCTGTCATCTCGATGCGAATATGATTCACGATGTACTTGATTGTCTTGATCTTGGGGTACTTGATATGATTGTTATTGAAAACGTAGGAAATCTGGTTTGTCCGGCGGAATTCAATATTGGTGAGGATTGTAAGGTAACCGTTCTTAGTATTACAGAAGGGGACGATAAACCCTTAAAATATCCATTAATCTTTAAACAAGCCAGCGCTGTTATTTTAAATAAGGTAGATTTACTGCCATATACTAATTTTGACCTAAAAGCTGCTGAAAAAGACATTACTGCTATTCATCCTGGAGTTACTCTACTGCCAGTTTCATGCCAGACTGGTGAAGGACTTGAAGTTTGGTTCAATTGGCTTATTAAACAGGTGCAAATTAAAAAAGGCAAGGAGAGCAAGTGATGTTTAATCTGCAAAAGCTGGCACAAGAAATTGAACGTGTGCGCGTACATCTTCATGAATTGGTAGAACAAAAATCAGGTAATTTAATAGACCCAGAAGTTGCAGAAGTCAGTATTCAATTAGATAAATTAATTGTAGAATATGAAAGAGTAAAAATGCGGAATGTAAGACGATGATCGTATTTCATAGGTACAAAGTCCCCGAATTAACGTCTCTTTGTCACCTATTTTTTGCTAGGAGGGTTAGATATGTTTAATCGACCTGTATGGGCAGAGATTGATTTAACAGCCATTGCCCATAATGTAACCGAAATCAGAAAGGCAACAAACCGTGCTGCAAAGGTTTGTGCCGTTGTTAAGGCTGACGGGTATGGGCATGGAGCGGCAGCTGTTGCGCGGACTGCATTACAAGCGGGAGCAGACTGCTTGGCCGTAGCGATTGTCAATGAAGCAGTCGAATTACGTAATGCAGGGTTTGATGTGCCCATTTTGGTATTAGGGTATACTCCAGTTTGTCAGGCTGATCTAGTGGTCAAGAATCATATTACGCAAACGATATTTTCTCTTGATTCAGCAAGGGCTTTATCAGCAGCGGCCATATCAGCAGGCAAAACGGCTAAAGTACATCTTAAAATTGATACGGGAATGGCTAGAGTCGGTGTTAGCCCAACTGATGCAGGCGTTTTTGCAGCAGCAGTAGCCGCTTTGCCGGGAGTTGAAATCGAGGGCGTATATTCTCATTTTGCTACTTCTGATAGCTGGGACAAGGTCTTTACCTATGAACAATACCGGCATTTCTTAGAAGCTATTGAATATATTAAGGGACAAGGTATTCACATACCCATCCGTCATATTGCCAATAGTGCAGCGTTATTAGAACTGCCCGAGATGCATCTGGATATGGTGAGGCCTGGCATTATTCTGTACGGATTATGGCCTTCAGAGGAAGTAAAAAAGAGTTTGCTGCTTAAGCCAGCGATGAAGTTTAAAGCCCAAGTCGGTTTTGTCAAGGATGTACCACCTAATTCGTCTATAAGCTATGGAAGGACTTATTATACGGACCAGAGGAGTCGAATTGCAACTCTGCCCGTAGGCTATGCAGATGGCTGGTCTCGTTTGCTGGCGGGTAAGACACAAGTATTGATCCATGGTCAAAGGGCCCCTATCGTCGGACGAGTCTGTATGGATCAGTGTATGATTGATGTCAGCCATATTCCGGATGTTACCATTGATGATGAAGTGCTATTATTTGGTGGAGCTGAATTGCCAGTAGAGGAAATTGCTCAGATCATGGGAACGATTAATTATGAAATAGTATGTATGGTAGGAAAAAGAGTGCCTAGGTATTATATTAGCAAGACTTCTTAAAAATGTATCCTAATACAATACAGTAAATTAACGACCCACTCCACCTTTTTATATCTGGTGAGAGTGGGTCGTTAAGCTTATTGCTTTGAATGCTTGTCAGGAGAACTCAGGTATTGTAAGTCTTTTGATGGGAAGGTAGGAAATTAATAGAATCTGTCGAATATACTTCTAGAAATCAGTTGGAGGTGTTGGTGTGGTTGGTGAGAAGGATTGGGAGTTGTTTAAACAAAAGTTTAATGCGAAATCAAGCATTAACCTTAATGATTATAAACCGGCTCAGATGCAGCGACGGATTAATAATTTAATGACTCGGTATGGTGTGAATACATATGTAGACTTCTTTAACTTATTGGATAAAGATGCGAAGATGTACAAGGAATTTGTTGATTATATGACAATCAATGTAACAGAATTTTTCCGAACACCAGAAAAATTTTCTGAACTGGAAAGCAAAGTACTGCCAGATTTATTAGCACAAAGTCCTAAACTTAATATTTGGAGTGCTGGCTGTTCGGTTGGTGCTGAGCCATATTCCTTAGCAATGATCTTAAAAGATATAACGCCAAATGTAAAACATCGAATTTTAGCGACAGATCTGGATGTAGAAATGCTGGCAAAAGCCAAAAGTGGTATATATACCAATACTGAATTTAAGAATATTTCTACTGGCAGAGCTTCTAAATATTTTAAACAAGCTGGTACTACCTATACGATTGATGAAGATATCCGTTCACGGGTAGAATTTAAACGTCATAATTTATTGCTTGATAAATTTGATACCGGATTTGATTTAATTTTATGTAGAAATGTAGTTATTTATTTTACCGAAGAGGCAAAAGATGGCTTGTATCGAAGATTTTTAGGTGCTCTTAAGCCCGGTGGCGTATTGTTTGTAGGTGGTACGGAAGCCATCTTAAATTTCCGCGATATTGGCTTTAGCCAATACATGCCATTTTTCTATCGCAGACCTCTTTAAAGTATAATTAGAGTGCTCCCCAGCTGGATAATAAACGAAAAGTACGCAATAAATATTGCAGTAAGATTTTACTATTCGTGCGTTCCTCTATGGTTTGACCGGATGTAATGTCTACGGTTTTTATTGCTTGCTGGTGAACAAGAAAGACAATTTCACCAATCTTTTGCCCCTGATATACAGGGGCTTTTATTTGTTCTGGAAGATTAACATTGACGGTAACATGTTCATAATCTGCGGTTGGTACTACTACGCTTGCATTATTACTCACCACCGCATTAATGAGAGGTCCAAGGCCTCCTTCTACAGGGATCGATCCTAAAATATCACCTTTAACAGCATATTCATATAGTTCAAAGGCATCAAAGCCGTATTTTAATAATTGCATGGAGTCATACCAGCGGGAGTGATCATGAAGTACAACCGCGATTAATTTCTGGTTTCCCCGGGTAGCGCTGGAAATTAGGCAAGGACCGGCCTGATTGGTGGTTCCTGTTTTGACCCCATCTGCCTCTTCCAATAACCATAATAGTTTATTGGTATTTTTGAGACTTTGATCGTGTTCTTTGCCTTTGCGATCAAGCCATTCAATATTTGTTTCTTTTGTGTTCACGATCATAGAAAAAATCGGATTGGTTAATGCATACCTGGCAATCCAGGCTAAGTCAAAGGCTGTGGAATAATGGTTGACAGCAGTCAGACCATGGGGATTGACAAAATGACTGTTGGCGGCATCCAGTGATTGGGCCTTATCATTCATAAGCATAACGAAATTTTCGACAGAACCAGCCAAATGCTCTGCAATCGCCACGGCTGCATCGTTGCCTGAACGCAGCAAAAGACCGATCACTAGTTCACGCATGGAAATGAGCTGCCCTGTACTTAAATGCATGGAAGAACCGGATGTATTCGCAGCACGGGCGCTGACCTTAACCTCTTCATCTAGTCGTCCGCTTTCAATAGCAATGATAGCGGTTAATACTTTTGTGGTACTGGCAGGAGCATTGCGAATATGACTATTCTTTTCAAAGAGAATTTGCCCTGTTTTTGCATCTATTAAGATGGCCGCCTGAGCCTCAATTTTTGGTGGTGAGCTATTGGCAATGGGTGTAAATAAGGTAAAGAAAAGGCAAAATAGGAGTATGACGTTACGAGCAAATGGTATCCACATATGCATCCTCCTCGTGAATGGCTTTTATAGTATATTGCTGTTATGGCATAATCATGCAAAAACATAAAGCATATCTTTCTAGTCTTTTGCGTAATATCCACTGAGGTAGTGATAGGAGGTAAGGATGATATGAAGCAAGGAAGTTTAGTTTTTGCAGGCGTAATAGGAATTATTTTTTCTGCTGCTGTAATGGTAGATGGAGTTGTAAGAGATAATGATAAAGCAATACGAAAAGTTCCCACGACTCATAAAGTCGTGGCACTAACCGTGGACGATGGTCCACATAATATGGTGACACCGCAGCTATTAGCAGTTCTTAAAGAAAAAAATGCAAAAGTAACATTTTTTGTTCTAGGAGAACATGCTGCTGCTCATCCGGAAATAGTAGCACAGGAGGTAGCTGATGGACATGAAGTGGCCTCCCATGCTTATAGGCATAGGTTTTTATCCAAAATAAGTAAGGAAGAAATGATTGAAGAACTCGACAAGGCTGAAAAGGCAATTATGGCAGCTGCTCCGAAACCTGTATTGTTTCGTCCTCCTGGCGGAGCCTACAATGATGCTATAGTGGCAGAAGCAGAGCTGCGTGGCTATACGACGATCTTATGGTCAGTGGACCCTGGTGATTGGCGGCGGCCTAGTGTCTCTTCTCTTGTTGAGAATGTAATGAATCATGTAAAACCTGGCAGCATTGTGTTATTGCATGACGGTCAGTATCCGCTGCCTACACCAGAGGCCCTTGGTATTATAATTGATAGACTTCGTGAGCAAGGTTACAGCATTGTTACAGTCAGTGAGCTATTGCAGTATTACGAAGTTCGTAATTAGAATGTGCTCAGCCTTTTAGAATGGAGCTTATTCAGAGTGTTGATAGGGTTCTAGATTCTGCCAGTGAGATTTGATAAGCTGATCAAACCTCACCATTGTAGCAGTTCGTTCGTTGCGCAGGCCTTGAATTGAGCTTAACAGATTTTGATTGAAAGCATAGACTTTATGCTTGGGTACAAGAAGGGGAGCAGAGTATTCTCGCAACTTTGTAGCTACTTTCATATTTACCTTAAGCTGTTTAATAACGACTCCCGGCTCTAATAAATCAGAGCCATCATAGCGATAAATAAGACAATTGGGCTGAATGCGGTCGATTACATTTTTGCATTCCCCGTCCATAACAATATCTGCATTGCAATCCGGGCAGTTTTTTGCCTGTGTGGTCATCCAAGTATGACAATTGGAACAAATCATTCCTTCCATGTATACACCTCCTAGGACTAGTTTGTCCAATCATAGATGGAAATATGAAATAATCGGTCAAGGCATTGATTTCTAAAGGGAAGGTTATATTCTGGAAATAGAGAATAAGAAAAGTATTGAAAACGTCTTTATGGTCATGAAAAGGAGATGCAGCTATGATTTGGAATCAACAAGTAGAAACCTTGTCTCGTACGGAGATGACAGCATGGCAAGCTTATAAACTAACAAAAATAATAGAACGAGTATATGAAAAAAGTTTCTTATACCAAATTCGCATGAAAGAATGTGGTCTGCTGCCAGAAAATATTACAAATCTGGATGATCTGAAAAAACTTCCTGTTACTACGAAACAGGATATAGCAGCTAATTATCCTTATGGACTATTAACGATGCCAGTGAGTGGTGTTGCGTATATTCATAAAACGCTGGAGGCTCAAGACCATTTCGCAGTGAGTTACACCCGAAATGATCTGGCTATGTGGAGTGAATTGATGTCCCGTATACTGGTTGCTGGAGGGGTAAATATGACCTCTGTTTTTCAATGGGTGGGTACTGCGAAAGAAAATGCACCCAGCTTAGGGGTGCATTTTGGAATACAGCAAATTGGCTCAACCTTACTGTCTGACAGTAGGAGCAGTATGCTGGCACAGATACATTTAATCGAGGATTTTGGTATTACCTCTATATTTTCTGCTGCTTCACATCTGCTCCAGCTTGCACAAGAAGCCGGTATGAATGGGTATAAACCTGCGGAATTACCATTGCAGAATATTTTCTGTGATAGTAATCTTGTATCCCAAAGTCAAGGTGAAAAAATTCAACAGATTTATGGGAAAAAACCAATCCAAGTTTATGGCATGTATGACATTTGGGGAATGGGGATCGCAGGAGAGTGCCATTGTGATGCTGGTTTGCATGTTCAAGAAGATTGTTTTTATCCTGAGATTCTACATCCTGTGAGTGGACAAGTTCTGCCCATCGGAGAAATCGGTGAACTGGTTCTTACCAGTCTGACATTGGAGGCGATGCCTCTTTTGCGTTTTACTACGGGCATGCTGTGTAGTTTAGACGACAGCCCATGTGCTTGTGGACGGACGTTGATACGAATAAGAAAAGAAACAGAAAAAAATGACCTTTATCCATGTGGACAAAGATGGTAAGTCTACACCTCATGGTGTAGTAGTAAAACCTTCGCAGCAGAAGATATTGAATTAGAAGAAAGAGCGAAGGCTTTACTGAAAAAATAAAATGTACAAAGGGTTCTGAGATTTCTCATCTTTAGAACCCTTTGTACATTCTTATATAAAGAATACACTTCGTCACTATTTCTTCGTGTTCTTTATATTTTCTTCGCGTCTTCGCGGTTCAAAATGTTTTATTTTTTTAATAGTAATCGCCACTATCACGATATTGCTTTACAATATCAATGAGATGATTACTTTCCGTATGCTTTCCTAACAGTTCAAAAAAATGATGGGAATCTTCAAAACTGACACTCCAGGAAAAAGCCCCATCTGCAGTGTAATAAGCAAAAATGATTTCTTGCTCTAGGTCTTCTGGTATAATACCATCACCATCAGTGACTAAGGCGTAATCGCCGTTATTTAGTGTTTCATAAAGAAGAGCAGTACAGCCATCTTCAGTTTCTGTTTCATAAAAGCCGAAAGGTTCATAAAAATCTAATACTGTGTTGTCACTCATTTTTAAATCATCCTTTTATTATTAGTAGTAAGAGTATAACCAATTGTTAGTATTGGTATCTATGTATCCAGGAAAAATTGCTGGATACAGAAACTGGGATTTTAGATGGCGTTAGAACTCCAATTAAAATCAAGTCTTCTTTATCTTAAAATAGTAAGGCGTATTTGACAAGTAATTTTTGAGATAATCTTAGAGGTGTGATAAAATTTTCAATAAACAATACATGAAATAAATTGTATAATTTCGTTGTAAGGTGCAGGAGTTGATCGATATGAAAATTTTAGTGGATGCAGATGCTTGTCCCAAAAATGCATTGCAGATTTGCATGGAACTGGGACGCAAATACCATATCCCTGTCTGGACGGTAGCTAGTTTTAATCACATGATTGTATCGGATCATCATGTGGTAGTGGGCGATGGTTCTCAGGAAGCTGATATTAAGGTCCTGAATCTGACACAAGCTAAGGATATAATTGTGACCCAGGACTGGGGGCTCGCAGCAATGGTCCTGGGGAAAAAAGCGTATTGCTTAAGTCCGGTAGGGAGAATATTTTCCAATGATAATATTGAATTTTTGCTGGAGGAGCGAGAAGTTAAAGCCAAATTGCGCCGCGGTGGCGGCCGAACGAAAGGTCCCAATAAACGAACGGCAGAAGAAGATAAACGGTTTTATCACTCATTGGAAGAATTATTAGCTGAAGCAGCCAGCTTTGATGCTCCTTTGCAAGGATGATTTGAGACTGATAATTGCAAGTTCTTTGGAGCAGTTTTGGGAACGTTGAACGCAGAGGACACAGAGTTCGCAGGAGCACAGAGGTTTTTGGCCTTATCTATTTTTTCTCAGTGTTCTCTGCGCCTCTGCGGTTCGGTTTACTTTCTCTGTTTTAAAGGACGCGTAGCGCTTTTCTTAAAAGAGATATCAGAGAGTTACTATAGATTGAGGTGTAGAGGATGTTAGCTTTTTATTTAACGGTGAGTGGCTATGGTGAGGCGGAAATTGAGATTCAAAAATCACGATTTATTGTTTATGTACAACGTGCAGAACAGGAAGAGGCTGCAGTCGCTTTTATAGAACAAATTAAGAAAAAGCACTGGAATGCCACTCATAACTGTTCTGCATATGTAATAGGAGGGAATGATCAGTGGCAAAAAGCAGATGATGCTGGTGAACCGTCAGGTACGGCTGGTAAGCCTATTTTAGAGATCATCAAGAAGAATCAATTAAAAGATACTGTGATTGTCGTTACGCGCTATTTTGGTGGCATTAAGCTGGGGGCGGGAGGTCTCATTCGTGCCTATGGCAAGAGTGCCAGTGCAGGTTTAAAAGCCGTAGGAATTACCCAGCGGCAAAATCATACCCGCATTGGGGTAGAGATTGACTATACTTTTTTGGGAATGCTGGAAAATCAGCTTAGGCTGCAAGGTTATCGAATTGAAGATAAAATATTTACCGATACAATACGGCTGATTGTATTAGAAAAAGTGGGACAAGAAGAAATTCTGGAACAAAAGGTTATCGATTGGACGGCAGGACAAGCTGCATTAACCCGTGAAGGACAAGTCTATGTGGAGACGCCAGTTACTTGTCAAGAATAGGTAACATTATCTTTGTAAGAATTTTTTATGTGTATCACGAAGAAGGCAGAAAATAGCGGTAGGAGGTCGGATTGTGCGATTTTTACATACTTCAGATTGGCATTTAGGCAGGTTGTTCCATGGCATTCATTTGACGAATGATCAGGCCCATGTACTGGACCAGTTTTTAGCTTTAGTACGGGAGAGTAAACCGGATGGGATTATTATTGCCGGAGATATTTATGATCGTGCTGTGCCGCCTATTGAGGCAGTAGAATTGTTAAACCAATTAATCTCGCAAATTTTAGTAGACTACAAGGTGCCTACGATTATGATTGCAGGTAATCATGATAGTGCAGAACGCCTAGGCTTTGGCAGTCGTCTATTAGCGGCTCAAGGGCTGTATGTAGCAGGGGCATTACGTCGGGAAATAGAACCTATTATTTTATATGATGAGCATGGGCCAGTGTATTTTGCTCCCCTTACCTATGGGGAGCCTGCATTCGTTCGCGAACGTCTTTCTTGTCCTGATGTTTCAAATCACGAACAAGCAATAGAGGTGATGGTGCAGCATGTAATCAGAAAAATTCCCAATAAAGCACGTTCAGTAGCGATTGCTCATGCTTTTATTGCAGGGAGCCTGGAGAGTGAATCGGAACGTCCTTTATCTATAGGCGGCAGTAGTATGGTAAATGGGGCTGTATTTCAGCCTTTTTGCTATACGGCTTTAGGGCACTTACATAATTCTCAGCAGGCAGGGAATCCAAGCATTCATTATAGCGGATCATTGCTGAAATACTCTTTTGCAGAAGCTCCTCAGCGCAAAGGTATTCATTTAATCGAAATGGATAAAGTCGGGGGCATCACCGTTGAGCGAATTTCCCTATCCCCTCGTCGCGATGTTCGTTGTATAAAAGGCTATTTTAAAGATATCCTGAATCATTCCATTGATCAAGGGAATCAGCAGGATTATGTATCGGTAACGCTGCTAGATGAAATGCCAATCTTAGATGCCATGGGGAAACTGCGTGAGAAATATCCTAATGTGCTGCAGATCGAAAGTCCGCGTTTTTTGAAAAAGGGTGTGCTGAGCGGCTTGCCTAGGGATCATCGTAAACTTAGTGAAAAAGAACTATTTGACGCCTTTTATCATCAAATGACTGGAGAAAATATGACGCAGGAGCAGCAGATGCACTTAGTTCATGTGATCGAAACCGTATACCGTGAGGAACGGGAGGCAATTCTATGAGACCATTATGTTTAACTATGACGGCTTTTGGACCCTATGCGCAGCAGCAGAAACTTGATTTTAGGGAATTGCAGGATCGGACATTTTTCTTGATTCATGGCCCCACAGGATCAGGAAAAACAACAATTTTAGATGGTATGTGCTTTGCCTTGTTTGGCGATGCCAGCGGCACGCAGCGTGAAGGAAAATCCATGCGCAGCGATCATGCTAATAGTGCTGTAATTACAGAAGTGATTTTTGATTTTGCGATTGGCGAAGCTTGTTATCAAGTAAAACGAATTCCAGAGCAGGAGCGGCCTAAGAAACGGGGAGAAGGCACCACCACCATGCTGGCACAAGCTGAATTGTGGAGTATGCCTTTAGTGGGTGAACCCATTTTGCTGGCAGCGAAATGGCTGGACGTTACGAAGCAGATTGAAACATTGCTGGGCTTTAAAAGCAGCCAATTTCGTCAAGTTGTGCTGCTGCCTCAAGGTGAATTTCGTAAGTTATTAACCGCCAACTCCAATGAACGACAAGAAATTATGCAGGCATTATTTAAAACAGACCTATATCAAAGGATTGAGGAAAAATTAAAGGACAAGGCTCTACTGCTAAAAAAAGCAAGTGAAGAACAGAGCAAACAGCGTCAGTGGATTTTGCAGGAAGCCGGCGTAGCGCAAGAGTATGAACTGCTGGATTCTATACAGCAAAATGAAAGGGAAGTAGAAAACGTACTCGTTCAGATCAAAAGTATCAGTGAAGAATTAAAAAGTGCTCAACAGGCTGTGAACCAAGGGGCAATCATACAGGGAAAAATTCAAGAAAAACAAAAAGCAGAGCAATTATTTGCAACGCTTACCGAGCAAAAGCCGATCATCGAAGAAGAACGAGCAGGTCTTCTGCGGGCAACGGCGGCAATGGGCTTGTTCGATGCAGAAAAGAATCGATCGAACTATGCTCAGGATGTACTGTCGTTGGAAGAGAACTGTAAGACATATCAGGTTGAGCTGGATATTGAGATTCACAAGCTGAAAGAGGCGCAGCAGCGGTTTGAAATAGAAGCTGCTAAAGACGAAGAGCGGGAAAAGCTGGTTCGGCAAATCATCCATTTACAGCAGATTGAGGATAAAATCAAATTACTGGAAAAGGCCTTGAATACAGCAGCGATAAGAAAAAGTGAATTGCAGCAGGCAGCAAAGAAGAAAGATGCTGCAGAATTGGAATATACAAAGATACAAGAAAAGATGGACCATATCATTCTGGAAGAACAGAAAGCTGTTCAACTTGCGTTAGAAGTGGGCAGCAGGGAAGTACAATGGCAGCATGTCCAAGGATTGCTTACGAAAAGTAGACTGCTGGAAGAACATAGGAAAAAATTTACCCAGCTAGAACAGCAAGTTTCTGCTTCAGAGCTGAAGTTGGCAGAGCTTGAGAAAAACTATGCAGCTGCAAAAAGCAGTCTCAACACATTGCAGCATGAATGGATGCAAGGGCAGGCAGCTTTCATGGCAAGTACCTTGGCGGCAGGGGAGAGCTGCCCTGTCTGTGGTTCAGCGGATCATCCTAAATTGGCCGCTCCTAGAGAAATCATGCCGAATGAAAACCAATTGAAAACAGCTCAAAAGCAGATGGAATTTGTAGAACAAGAAAGAGATGCCTGCCGCAGTCAGCACAGTTTGCTGCAAACCGAGAGGGATACATGGGAAAAACGGATTGCCGATCTTGCTGGGGAACTGAAAGAACAAGCTGCATTACCTTTGCAAGAGTTATCTCAAAGAGTTCAGACTTTGCGTGAAAAGTATGAGCAGGCTTTGGCTGGAGAACAGCAGGTCAGGAATATAACCAAGCAATTGGAGCAGTTAAGGAAACAACAAGAGGACCTGCACAAGGAATTGGTTCAGGTGCAAGAAGCGTGGCGCCAGGCAGAACAGTCTTTTACAGCCGCAGAAACCATAGTGGCAGAGAGGCGTCTTGCGATACCTGAGGAACTGCAAGGGATGGGGAAATTGGCAGCAGCCCTAAAAAGTGCCCAAAATAAGCAAGAGCAATATAAAGCAGCCTGGGAACAAGCTCAGCAGCATGTACAGCAGGGAAAGCAGCTTGTAACCCAGAAGCAGACACTCTTGGAAAATACCAAATATCGATTAAAAGACAGCAAGTTAAAATACGAAGAGGAACAAAACTATTTTGTAAAACGAGTAGCAGCAGCTGGATTTATGGATCAGCAAGATTATGAGAATGCGAAAAAGAGTCCAGAGAGTATGAGTCTTACTGCAAAGAAAATTGCTGCCTTTGATTCAGAATTTAGTAAAGCCACTCTGTTCCTGGAACAGGCTGCCCAGGCAGCGGAAAATCTGGAATTACCGGATATGCTGGGGTTGCAGCAAGTAGTTACAACTATGCAAAATCGATATAATGATATGTTTGCTGCACACACGAATCTAGAAGCGCTCCTAAAACGTCAGCAAGCCTGGTTGAAAAAGATCAGTCAAGTGGATGAAGCCTTAGAGACATTAGAAGCACAATATGCTGTGGCAGGACGTTTGGCAGAGGTCGCTAACGGCAGCAATGAGCACAAACTGACGCTGCAGCGATTCGTCTTAGGAACGTTATTAGAAAATGTAATTGTGGCAGCGAATGAACGTTTAAAAATGATGAGCCGCAGCCGTTATTCCCTGCAGCGAACTTTAGAACGAGCCAGAAAAAACGCTGCTGGTGGTTTGGATCTAGAGGTTTTTGACAACTATACAGGCATTGCCAGAGGTGTGGCGACCTTATCCGGGGGTGAGACGTTCTTGGCGTCGCTGTCATTAGCCTTAGGCTTAGCTGATGTTGTTCAGTCCTATGCAGGCGGCATACATTTAGATACAATTTTAGTAGATGAGGGTTTTGGTACTCTTGATCCAGAATCTTTAGATTTTGCTATCAAGGCTTTAATCGATTTGCAGCAGGGAGGGCGGCTGGTGGGGATTATTTCTCACGTTCCTGAACTAAAGGAAAGAATAGATGCCCGCTTGGAAGTTATGGCAACAGAAAGGGGCAGTACCGCCTGTTTTAAAATTGGTTAATTTATATGGATTTTGGTTATTTTATCTATATACCATAGTTGTATGCTTGCCATAAGCAGGAAAAGGGCGATAAATGACGAAATGTGAGTAAGATAAAAGATAAATCGAGAAGGGGTTTCAAGGATGACGACAAATACGACAATTTCTTCAAACTTTATTGAAAATATTATCAATGAAGATTTGAAGAATAATAAAAATAATAAGAAGGTACACACCCGTTTTCCACCAGAGCCCAATGGGTATCTGCATATTGGTCATGCAAAGTCCATCTGTCTTAATTTTGGGATTGCTCGGGATTATAACGGCTTATGTAATTTGCGCTTTGATGATACCAATCCAAGTAAAGAAGAAGTCGAGTATGTTGAATCCATTCAAGAAGATGTAAAATGGCTGGGATTTGATTGGGACGATCGTATGTTTTATGCTTCTGACTATTTTGAACAGCTTTATGAATGTGCCGTTCAATTGATAAAATCAGAAAAAGCTTATGTTTGTGACTTGAATCCCCAGGAAATGCGGGAATACCGGGGGACTTTGACTGAACCAGGAAAAAACAGTCCTTACCGCAGTCGTTCGATAGCAGAAAATCTAGAACTGTTTGATGGTATGAGAGCTGGAAAATTTGCTGATGGCTCTAGGGTATTGCGAGCAAAAATTGATATGGCGTCGCCAAATGTAAATTTGCGTGATCCTATTTTATATCGTATTATGCGAGCTGAACATCATCGTACAGGTAATACCTGGTGCATATATCCTATGTATGATTTTGCTCACCCTATTTCCGATGCCTTAGAAGGAATTACTCATTCTATTTGCACCTTGGAGTTTGAAGATCATCGTCCATTATATGATTGGCTGATTTCTTCTCTTGAGATGGAAAACCGTCCTCAACAGATTGAATTTGCACGTTTGAATGTTACCAATCTGGTAATGAGTAAAAGAAAGCTTAGGATGCTAGTGGAAGAAGGTTTGGTGGATGGCTGGGATGATCCGCGGATGCCAACGATTTCTGGACTGCGCCGTCGCGGTTATACGCCGGAAGCCATTCGTGATTTTTGTGAACGCATTGGCGTAGCCAAAAGCAATAGTACTGTCGATATTGCGATGCTGGAGCATTGTATCAGAGAAGATCTAAACAGTAAGGCTTTGCGAGCGATGGCAGTGCTGCGTCCATTGAAAGTAGTCATTACCAATTACCCTGAGGGACAGGTAGAGGAACTGGAAACGGAGAATAATCCAGAGCAGCCTGACATGGGCAATCGTAGTATTCCTTTCTCACGGGAGATCTATATTGAGCAGGATGATTTCATGGAAATTCCAATTAAGAAATTCTTTCGTTTGGCTCCCGGACAGGAAGTGCGTCTAAAAAATGCTTATTTTATTAAATGTGAAGAAGTGATTAAAGACCAGGAAACTGGTGAAGTGATAGAATTACGCTGCACTTATGATCCTGAAACCAAAAGTGGTACAGGAACAGCAACTCGCAAAGTGAAAGGGACACTGCACTGGGTTTCTGCTGCACAGGCTGTTAAGGCTGAAGTACGATTGTTTGATTATTTACTTGCAGAAGAAGAGACCGATCAAGGTGAAAAAGACTTCAAAGATGATATCAATCCTAATTCGTTGGAGAAACTTACATCTTGCATGCTAGAACCTAGCTTACTTCAAGCTACGCCTGATCAGCGTTACCAATTCATCCGCAACGGCTACTTCTGCTTGGATACGAAGGATTCTACGGCAGAATTACCTGTTTTTAATCGTATTGTAGGATTGCGCGATTCCTGGGCAAAAGCGCAAAAAGCGTAAAGATAAAGAGCGCGTCAACGAAGTGACGCGCTCTTTATCTTTTGTCTTCCATAATATTCTTCGAAGTTCACATCATCCCTAGACCGTGTAATCCATGCAGCAAAAAAAGGGAAACTGCAATAAAGAGAAAAGCAAAAAATCCTAATTGTAGTTCCAACATGTTATGAACTCCTTTTCTTTGTAATTTATAAATGGAATGACTTATATACGTAGTATTATTTTGTCCCGGAAAATAAAAAAAAGTACATTTTTTTTGTTTTCACAAAAGAAAGCCTATTCCAAACTTAACAGGAATGGACTTTCTATACAGTCAAAATGAAGATTCAAAGCAACCAAGAAAATATTGGATTTTTTTAATGTAAATAGCTGCAATTCTTTGTAATTGAATGATCTTGGATCACGACTGTTCTTAAATGGGAATAAAGGTTATGTATTTTATAAAACTTTTCTTGCACACTAGACAAGAAAGGTTTAAAATAAAATTCGCAGCAAAAAAATAATGCAAAAGATTGGGGCGGTGATAGTGAATTTCATGAAAAGAAAGATTTCGGTTGTTGGTGTACCAATGTGGTTGGGACAGACTCGCTATGGTACCAACTTAGGACCGCAGGGTATCCGTTGTGCAGGGTTAATGGACCGTCTAAAAGGTATCGGACAGGATGTCGTAGATGAAGGTAATCTTTCTATTGGCATTACAGGATGCTTTAGACAAAGCGGCGAGAATATTAAAAATGTAAAAACCCTTGTTGATTCCAGTGAAAAGTTGGCAGCAAAGGTTTCAAATATTATACAAGAAGGGCGCTTTCCCCTTGTTTTAGGCGGAGACCACAGCATTGCCATGGGGACATTAGCTGGTGTTGCAAAACATTATAAAAATATCGGTGTCATTTGGTACGATGCTCATGCTGATATGAATACGCCTGAAACATCCCCGACTGGCAATATTCATGGCATGCCTTTAGCAGCCAGTATGGGATTAGGTCATTCGGCTTTGACGAATATTGGAGGCTACCAGGGAAAAGTGAAACCGGAGCATATTGTGTTGATTGGTGCTCGGGATGTGGATCAAGGGGAGCAGCAGCTCATTGAGGAAAGAAATATAAAAATGTACACTGCCAATGATGTAAAACGACTGGGCATAGAGGCGGTCATCGCCGAGTCAGTACGTTATTTATCAGAACGTTGTGATGGAATCCATTTGAGCTTTGATGTAGATGGTATTGATCCTGCAGAATTCCCGGGAGTAGGGACTCCCGTTGCCAATGGCCTTAGTTATAAAGAAAGTCTGCAGGCCGTACGGTTATTAGCGGCTGCTGAAAATCTGATTTCCGCGGAATTTGTAGAAGTCAATCCATTGCTGGATAAAGATGATGTGACGGCTCGTCTGACTGTTAACCTGATTGGAGCATTATTTGGTGAGACTGCTAAAAGCAAACAGGTGCAAAGAGCAGATCGAAAAAGAAGCGCTGAAGCAATATAACAAGTTAGGTTTGGCTCTAAGAGTTGCTTTAGGACTTTTATATGGCTCTCAATGAGATCCATTTCAAGAAAACAATGAGAAGAGTTCACTTTAATTAATATTTTTTCCTGTTACGTTCATAGTATTTCAAATTTTGATATAAAAGTAAGATGGCTTTAGGCTGTCTTACTTTTTGTTTTATATAAAAAGGATTTTAACTTTATGGCGTTATTTAGTTATTATTAAATAAAAAAAATTCTGAAAACGAAGCAGGAAACTGTGAAGATATGTCAAATGAATAATGGAGAAAATATTCTCGGAGATAAAATTTGATGAAGATTATCTCCGAAATGCGGAGGTGGATTCCTTGCCATTATTCTCACGTATTCGGCTGCAAAGCAACCGTTTGACACCTGCTCAAGAGCGAATTGTTCGCTATTTGCAAGAACACGCTCAAGAGGTACTGACAATTCCCATTAATGAACTGGCGGATCGCTGTCAAGTAGGTGATGCCACCGTGATTCGCTTCTACCGCTTGCTAGGGTATGAGAATTATCCGATGTTCCGTATCGCACTGACGAAAGAGCTGTCGGAAAGTGAAATACGTCCAATTTATGAAGAAGTGGAAATTCAAGATCAATTACCGGATGTAATTCGAAAAGTGATTGATTCTTCTTTGCAAGGGATTTCAGATTTAGAAAAGCAGATTTCTCTGCCTGCCTTAGAAGATATAATCCGTCATCTTAAAGATTCGTCTCATATTCATGTTATTGGTTTAGGTGCTTCTGGTGTTGTTGCTCAAGATGTGATGCACAAGTTGATGCGCTTAGGATTAAAAATTAATGTTTATACCGATTCTCATTTGATGACCATCGCTGCATCTGTAGCTCACCAGGATGAGATTTTCTTTGCCATCTGCCATTCTGGAGAAACTACGGATATCCTTCGTACATTAGAACTAGCCAAAAAACAAGGCTGTTACACTTGCGCGGTGACTAGCTCTATAAAGTCCAGTATCACCCATATGGTTGATGCATACCTGCTAAGCTGTACTCGAGAAACCAAAATGCGTTCCGATGCGATGATTTCTCGTATTGTTCAGTTAGTTGTCATTGATATTCTGTATGTCAGATTGGCCCTAGAGATTGGGGATGCCGCGATGGAAAGAGTTAATAAGTCCCGCATGGCTTTGAAGGCGTGCAGAAATCCTTCCCGCTAAAATGCCATGCCTAATTACGACTAGCTCTTGGAAAACTCATTTAGGACGGCAAAGGATGAACATAACTAACACTTCACCGTTTTACGCCAGAGATACTTGTTTTTGAGAGACTACTACCAATAGAAGGAGGAATTTTATTTGAGTATAGAAGCAAAATCCATGATTATCATTGCAGATGATTTGACAGGTGCCAACGATACAGGAGTGCAATTTGCAGTTCAAAGCCTGCATACTGAAATTCTGCTAGAGGGAACAAGCTTATCGGAAGAATTGGAAGCTGCTATCGTAGTTGTCGATACCAACAGTCGTGCTATTGGAGCAAAAGAAGCATATCAGAAAGTACAAAAGATTGCTAAGCAGGCACAGCAGGCAGGCTTTAAAAATTATTATAAAAAATTAGATTCCACTTTACGGGGGAACATCGGTATTGAGCTGCAGGCTATTCTTGATCTTGGATTTCATGATTTCGCATTAGTCATGCCTGCTTTTCCTAAAAACGGAAGGACGACTGTAGGCGGGCATCATCTGTTGCATGGCGTACCACTTTCGGAAACGGAGGTCGGCAAAGATCCTAAAACTCCCGTTTCAGAATCGGTTTTGCCTTCGTTATTGCGACAACAAACAAGCATGTTAGTCGGTCATATTGGCATCTTTGAACTGTCCGGGGGAGAAGATGCGATTGCTGCTGCTATACAGCGCCACCTGGCGCAAGGGTGTAGAGTCATAAGCTGTGATGCGTGGCAAGAAGAGCATTTTCAACTCGTAGCTGGAGCAGCATTTCGTATATCTCAGAACGTTTTATGGGCAGGTTCGGCTGGTCTTGCCGAATGTCTTCCTCAGTTGTTTGGCTGGAATGAAAAGTATTTCTTGTCGGCGCCCAGCCTTGTAATCGTCGGCAGCATCAGCTCTGTTACAAGAGGACAAATTCGGCAGCTTCTGGGTAAAGGGCATGAACTGGTTGAAGTCGAAATCGCCGATTATCTTCCCTGGCAGGAAAATGGAGCCATGCCACACTTGCAAAAGGCATTGTCACTACTTAAAAGGGGGAAGAATGTAATCCTTGCATCCGGATATCAGCCCGAGGCAGTTGAAAGAGCGAAAGCAGCTGGCGAGAAACTCGGTATGTCACCCTTAGAAGTAAGTCAAAGCGCTGCACAGATCCTCGGCTTTATGGGAGCTGCAATTCTGCACCAGCAAGAAGTCACTGGAGTTGTACTCACGGGAGGAGATACCGCAGTTTCCGTCTGCCATGCTCTTGGTGTAAAGGGGATTCGCATCTTAGAGGAAGTAGCGCCAGCTATTCCCCTGGGCAAAATGGTAACTCAGGAAGGAAAAACTCTGTGGGTCGTCACCAAAGCAGGTGCCTTTGGTAATCCTGATGCCTTAGTAAATGCAACACAAAAGCTCACAGAAAGGAAGGTAGAACAATGAAACAGGGAGTAGAACGTCCGATTCTGGCAATCACCATGGGGGATGCCGCGGGGTGTGGTCCTGAAATTATTGTAAAGGCTCTTACAGATGAAAATATCTATACTACATGCCGTCCCCTGGTTTTTGGTGACACGAACCGGATGAAGCTGGCAGCCGGCATTCTGAAAAGTCCCCTTGAGATCGCAAGTATATCAGATGTTCAAAAAGGCAGCTATCAGCCAGGGGTGATTGATGTCCTTGATTTTGCGAATGTTCCCCATGATCTTCCTTTTGGACAGGTCGATGGGCGCTCTGGGCATGCGGCTTATACCTACATTGAAGCTGCTATAGAAAAAGCAATGGCAAATAAGGTGGACGCTATCGTTACGGCTCCGATCAACAAAGAAGCTTTGTATATAGGCGGTCATCATTTTCCCGGACATACAGAGATTTTAGCTCAACTTTCTCATACCAAAGATTATGCCATGATGCTTTCTGGTGATGAACTGCGAGTCATTCATGTCACAACTCACGTATCCATGCGTGAGGCAGCAGACCTAATCAAAAAAGAACGTGTACTGCGAATCATTCGTCTGGCAGATCGTACCTTGCGTCTGTTAGGATTAGAGCAGCCAAGAATTGCTGTTGCAGGCTTCAACGCCCATGCGGGAGAAAACGGATTATTCGGGCGAGAGGATGTGGACGAGATTGCCCCTGCAGTAGCAGACGCTCAACAAGAAGGAATTGACGCTGTAGGTCCGATTCCTCCTGATACAGTATTTTTTCGCACCGTACGCCGCAAAGAATTTGATATCGTTGTGGTTATGTATCATGATCAAGGTCATATTCCACTGAAACTCCTTGGTTTTGATAATGGTGTTAATGTGACTGTGGGATTGCCATTCCTTCGTACTTCTGTAGACCATGGTACGGCTTTCGATATTGCCGGCAAAGGAATTGCAGATGGCAGCAGCATGACCGCCGCCATTCATTTTGCCGCTCAAATAGCGAAAGGCGCGCGTAAAGCCTAGCTGGCAGGTAAGCCAAACTCAGCGATAAGAAAGGATGATTATCCATGTCAAATGTAAAAGTAACAATGCCTTATGGACAAGAGAATATTGAAGTATCTCTTCCCAAAGAAAATCTAATTGGTGTTTATTCACCAAAAGATGTTGCTGCTGTAGCTGATGTAAAAGAAGAAATTATGCGGGCTTTTACGAATCCTATTGGCTCAAGAAATTTGGCTGAGCAGGTTAAGGGGAAGAAAAAAGTTGTAATTTTAGCGGATGATAACACTCGCTTGACTCCTACTGATAAAATCATTCCTGTAATGCTGGATGAAATGAATTCGGCGGGAATAAAAGATGAGCAGATTACTATCATTATTGCTCTGGGTACTCATCGCTTTATGACAGAGGCGGAAATCTTGGAAAAATTTGGGCAAACTGTTGTAAATCGCGTAACGATTAAAAATCATGACTTTAAGAATCCAGAGGCTTTGATTGACCTTGGAAATACAGATAATGGTACCAGTGTTTGGGTAAATCGTGAGGCATATGAAGCAGATTTTAAAATTGGTATCGGCAGCATTGTTCCTCATCATATCCCTGGATTTTCTGGCGGAGCAAAAATTGTTCAGCCTGGTATTTCTGGTGAACATACCACTGCTGAAACTCATTTATTAAGCGTTCGTGCGCCGCGCTCCTATTTAGGAGTTCAGGATAATCCTGTTCGCAGGGAGCTAAATATGATTGCCAAAAAAATTGGCATGAATACTATTTTTAATACGGTTTTAAATCGTCATGGAGAGGTAGTAGGGGCTTTCTTTGGTGATACAGTAGAAGCCTTCCAGGAAGGTGTATCTTTATCAAGGGAAGTATACGCCGTTGAAATTCCCGAAGAAGCAGATATCGTTCTTTCTAGCTCTCATCCTTGTGATATTGAGTTCTGGCAGGCGCACAAGACTTTATATCCTTCCGATTTAGCAGTGAAAGCTGGTGGAATCGTTATTATTGCGACTCCATGTTATGAAGGCGTTGCTGTTACACACTCCGAAATGGTGGATATTACGTGCCATTCCTCGGAGTGTCTAAAGAAAATGGTGGATGATAAACAAATGCACGATGAAGTTGCAGCGGCCTTAGCAATTGCCTGGGCACAAGTAAAAGAGAGGGAAACCGTGTATATTGTGTCTAGTGGTATCCAGTCAAAAGACGCTGTAAAGCTTGGATTTACTCCCTTTGACTCTGTGCAGGCAGCCCTTGATTCAGCGATCCAGCAAAAGGGAAAAAAGGCCAGAGTCACGATTTTAACTCATGCTCCTGACATGCTTCCAATTATCAAGTAGAGGAGCCGCTAAGGATACAGAAAAAGAAAGGAGAAGTACTATGGACCAATCGATACCTATGCTTTTCGTATTGGGAATTGCCATTCTCATGATTATTGTTCTGAGTATTAAATTTCGTATCCACGCGTTTCTTTCTTTGATGGGGGCTTGTTTTTTTATCGCTTTTGCTACAGGGATGCCATTAGCTAAAATAGGAACGTCTATTGAGGCTGGTATGGGAGGAACCTTAGGGTTTCTTGCCCCAATACTTGCCTTGGGGGCGATTATTGGTAAAATGATGGAGATATCCGGCGGTGCCGAAAAACTATCCCGCACGCTTATTAATATCATGGGTAAAAATAAAGCGGCATGGGCGATGATGATTGTTGCTTATATCTGTGGTATTCCTGTATTTTTACAGGTTGGCATAGTCTTGTTAACCCCCATTCTATTTTGTGTTGTGCTAGAATCCAAGCAGCCTCTGGTACAAGTGGCCTTGTCGATGCTGGTAGCACTTACTGTCGTACATTGCGTTATTCCTCCCCATCCTGCTGCAATGGCGATTTCCTTAGCATTAAAAGCCGATGTCGGGAAGGTCATTTTTTATGGTTTGTTAGTTGGCCTTCCTGCGACAGCAATTGCAGGACCCTTATTTGGCAAACTCATTTCTAAAAAGTATGATTTTCAGCCGCCGGATCAGTATTGCAATCTGGAACGGACTCCAGACGCTGATTTACCGAAATTCGGAATCACTCTTTTTACGATTTTACTGCCATTACTGTTAATGATCGGTAAAACCATTATCGAGATGGTTGCAGATAAAAATGCAGCTTTTATGCCGATTGTCAACTTTATCGGCAGTCCAATTACGGCACTTTTCTTGGCTGCTATTTTGTCTTATTATGTTATGGGATGGAAACGTGGACATAGTTTGGCGGTTCTAGCCAAGCAAACCGATGCAGCAATGGGACCTATGGCTTCGATTATTCTTGTTATTGGTGCGGCTGGTGCCTTTAATCGGATTATTTTGGACAGTGGTATTGGTGATGTATTGAAAGCAGTGCTTACGGCCATTCAAATCAGTCCTTTGATCATGGCATGGGTTATCGCCATTGTTATGCGATTTGCCATTGGCAGTGCCACTGTGGCAATGATGACATCGGCGGGATTTATCATTCCCGTGCTTGCACAGTATCCCAACCTTGATCCAGCATTAGTGGCTATTGCTATAGGTGCCGGAGCCATTGGCGCTTCCCATGTAACTGACCCGGGTTTCTGGTTTGTAAAAGAATCACTCGGTATTCCAATGAATAAGATGTTCGGAATTTATACGGCATCAACAACCATTGCCTCTGTAGTTGGCTTGGCAGGTGTATTGTTGTTAGCTCAAATTATAGGATAAACCTTATAGTAATACTAAAAGCCAGGAGAGCTTGCATAATAATGCAAGCTCTCCTGGCTTTTGTTATAATTACAATTATTTATGGATATATTCCATTACTGACGACTGCCATATATAATATGATTTCAACCTATCCTTATCGTATAAATTAAGACCCAGGTTTCTTATTCTGAGAATTTGTTATAAAGTGGTTGATCAATAGCTCCACTCGATTTAATTCTTGAAACACGAGCGGTAACCATTCTTGCTGATTGTTCACAGTATTCTTCTCGAAGACTTGTAAATAGCCTTTAATGACCGTGAGCGGATCGCTGATTTCATTTACCAGCGTAATCGCATTTGCAGCAATTGCATCGACTTGCGAATTCTTGTATACTGTAGCTTGCTTTTTAGGTTTGTTGTCTGTCATTTGCAATACATTCATTTTTCTCGAAAAATTTACTACCTGCACGAAACTGCCCCTCCTTTTTTATCATCTTGCTTTTTTATTTAATGAGAATTAGTGTCTATAAGACACTAATTCTCTGGATTGTTGTAAAATCCTGCCAAGGGAGTGTCTTATGGACAGAATAATTGCACTGCTATGATAAGCACGCTATCGTAATAATGAGGGGTGTGCTCATGGAAACAACATTAGGAGATCGAATAAAACAATTACGGAGTGAGTTAACCCAAGAAGCATTAGCGACGATTCTTCAGGTTGATCGCTCCACGCTTGCTTCCTGGGAAATTAACCGTCGTGAACCGGATATTGCAACACTTAGGCGTATTGCCAGTTATTTTAAGGTAAGTATTGATTGGTTAGTCGGATTTGACGCAGAAGATTCGCTTTCATCAGATCAGGAAAACTGTGTTCGTGAAAGTATTCCTAGCTATCAGGCGAGTACAGATAAACGATGGAAGAAAGTAATAACTCTTGCTGAGCAGTATGGATTTGATCCTGATCTAGTATGCCATATTCTGGAATTGAATGTAAAATTAACGTTGTCATTGAAAAAGGATTGTCATCCAAAGAAGAAGTTTTGATGTACATATTTTGCTTTTCAATTGAGCCAGTCTGCCCGCATGATAAAGGGAAGACTGGTTTTTTCTTATATCTTTAATATTTTCTTAACCATTTGTTAACTTAAAGAAATATAGCTCAGTGTATAATGAAACTCATATAATGGAAGAAAAAATAGTTGCTGGCATCATCGGAAAATCTGATAGTGAGAGGTGTCTCATGGTAAGTAAGCCTACAAAGATTATGTTCGCAATATCAGATACAGGCGGTGGACATCGCAGTGCTGCAGCATCGATTATAGCTGCACTTGATAAAGAACTGAGCATACAATCTACCATTGTTGATTTCCTGCGGACTACAAATTTTCCAGGGCTAAGAAAAGCCCCAGAAATTTATGATTACTGCTCGAAGAATCATGTATGGCTAAACAATTTGTTCTTTAAGAAAACGAATAGCATCAATCGTATTAAGGCACTGACAAGGATTGTATATTTTCAATCCCGCTATAGTATAAAGCAAGCCATAGCAAATAGTAAGCCAGATGCTGTTGTGGCTGTTCATCCACTTGTCATTGGTTTATTACATCAAACGCGCAAAGCATCTCGTGGGACTTGGCCAATCATAGCTGTCGTTACCGATCTCGTTACGATACATGCGTCATGGGCAACACCAGGAGCAGATGTATACTTGGTTCCTACACAAGACGCATTTCAATCCCTCATCCAGTACGGTATTCCCTATAGCCAGATTATCTATACCGGTTTTCCGGTACATCCTAAATTTAGAGACTTTCCTATATCAAAACAGCAAGCCTGTGGTGAACTTGGGATAAAGAATGATGCATTTACAATTCTTCTTACAGGTGGTGGAGTAGGGGCGGGAAATATGCGTGAATGGGTGCATACACTAAAAGCACAGTGTCCTGACAAACAAATTTTGGTTATAACAGGAAATAACAAAGAGTTATATAATGAAATTAAGAAGTCCAACTTCCATTTCAATGGACTGCATGTTTATGGTTTTGTTGATAACATGGAAAAACTGATGGCCGCAAGTGATGTAATTGTTTCCAAGGCTGGTCCTGGTACTCTTATGGAAGGCGTGACAATGAAAAAGCCGCTGATTGTTACGGAAGCAGTCGGCATTCAAGAGACTGGCAATATTGACTTTATTACCAAAAACCAATTAGGCTATCACTGCCCGACTCCAAAAGAAGCATGCAAAAGAATTAACCAAATTGCTAACTCGGTTTCTTACGGTAATCTAACATATAAGGATGTATCAGCTATAAATGGTTCCCAGAATATCGCTGATATTATTCTTGATACCATGAACGCAGCGGTCGCTGCCAACCCCTCTATGCAATCCCATGAAAAACAGATTTTTATCGGTGCATGAGAAGAAAAGCCATTTTCCGTTTAGTGGAAATGGCTTCTGTTTTTTTATAACCGTGTTTACATTGAATTAAAGCGATATCCTGTACCCCACAGGGTTTCAATGAATTCAGGATTGGTTGAGTCGGTTTCAATCTTTTTGCGTATTTTTTGGATATGGACTGCTACAGTGGCTACCTCACCAAAACTTTCATTATCCCAGATGGTGTCAAAAAGATGCTCTTTACTAAAAACAATATTCGGATTAGAAGCTAAAAAAAGTAAAAGCTCATATTCCTTTGTCGTCAGTTGCACTTCCTTGCCATATACAAAGACTTTGTGAGAGGCAGTATTGATTTCCAAGCCCTTATGCTGTATCACTTCAAGAGAGAGGGAGGGTCCTTTTAGTCTCTGGTAGCGTTTGAGGTGAGCTTTTATTCTTGCTACCAGTTCTGCCGGACTGAATGGCTTAGTTAAGTAATCATCTGCACCAACATCCAGTCCTCTGATTTTATCGATGTCATCTACTTTAGCAGAGACGACAATCACGGGGATTTCCTGATTTTTTCGAATCTCTTTGATGATCTCAAAGCCATCTTTATTAGGGAGCATCAAATCCACGACAACTGCGTCATATACGGAGGAAGCTGCCTTTTTTAATCCCAGCATTCCATCTTGAACAATTTCTGCTCTATAGCCGTTTAGCTGCAGATAATCCCGTTCCAGTTCTGCAATATCCAGGTCGTCTTCAATAATCAAAATACGTTTCATTGTACAATCTCCCCGTCATTTTTCTGACAAATGGGAAGCTGAATCGAAAAACAGCTTCCTTGGTTTAGGTTGCTGGAAAGGATAATTTTTCCTCCATGTGCTTCGATAAGCTCTTTGGTAATGGCTAGGCCCAGTCCGGTACCTGCTGTTTCTTTTGGACGTTCCCTGTGGATGCGATAAAATCGGTCAAAGACAAAGGGGAGCTTTTCAGTGGGAATACCAGGTCCATTATCTTTGATGTCAATACAAACAGCGTCTTTTTGCTGGTAGACGATCACTTCTATTGATAAACCTACAGCAGGACCATATTGAATGGCGTTGTTCAAAATATTATTAATGGCTTGGTGAAAGCGTTTCCCGTCCAAATTGACTTTGACATCTTCCTCCAGCAGTACATCATAGTAAAACTGAATATTTCGCTCGCTAAAATCAAAACGATATTCTGCAATCAAATCATCCATAAATGGTCGAATCTTTGTACATTGATATTGAAACTCCAGCTTTTGCATGTCTAACTTTGCAAACAAGAATAAATCATCAATTAGTTTATTAACGTAAATTGCATTATGATGAATGGTTTTTAAATATTTAGTTTGGTTTTCTTTCGACGAAATGGAAGAATCTATAAGTGCTTCCACATAGCCTTGAATGGCAGTTATCGGTGTTTTAAGGTCATGGGATATATTGGCGATTAATGCCTTGCGGTTTTCTTCATACTCCATTTGAAGCTTTTCATTTTCATATAATTTTTCCGTCATTTCATTAAAAGCATCAATTACGATGCCAAGATCACTAGACAGTTCATTTTTTACTTTAATCGTATAATTTCCCTTGGTGACTTCATCCAGACCCTGTTTTAAGTTAATCATAGGCTTAAATATATTTTTTTCTAAGCGCCACATAAAGAAAAAATGGATGATTTCTTTCACTGCAAGCAGCGTGACAAAAAGGATGCCGATCTCCTTGTTACCCCCCCAGTAAAATGCTAAGTAGAGAATAACAAAGGTAAAGGCAATGCCTAGTGGACGAAGATAGCGAAAATAGGTATAGTGCTGCAGAAAACGTCCATGATGGTGTCTGTGATGACGATGATGAAATTGCCGAAAGGTAGCAGGGAAGTCGCCCTTGTCTTTGGTATTCAAATTGTCAGGGGAATATTTTGAGTCGTCATGTCTGTGCATTAATATCACCTTTCGCTTTTTCCAGGACTGTTGCTACCATTATTATATTCTAAAGAAAGGGATGGTGCAAAATGTTCCCACACCTTCCCTTTCTTCGAATCAACCCTTCGACTTAAAACTGCAGTCGAACCCGATATGATATGGCACTTTGGCGGCACACTTTTTTACAGGCTTTGCAACGTATACACTTTAAATTTCGGATTTGCGCTTTGCCTGTTTCCGTCAGCTCAATTGCGTCTGCCGGGCAAACCGCAAGACAGTGGTGACAGCGTGTACAACGATCGGGATGGATATAATACTGCTTAAGATGCATCGCTTTCATCTTCCCGTATAAGGATTAATTGGGCATTTGCCTTCAAATCATGTTGCTGAGCTTGTGCATCCAGTTGATTGCCGGCAGCTGTAACTACTACTTTCTCGACTTCATAATCCGGATTGATGAATATGCTGAGCTTTCCGTCAAGATGATCGATAGAGGAAATCTCCCTTATGAGTCCGTGCCTTCGATCGTGGCGTCTGCTTGCATGATTAATTCTTTCGGAAAACAGTTTTTTCATATCTTCGGGAAGATCATTGGCATTTAGTGATATCACTGTAATTTTCCCTGCTCGTTCCTCAAATTGTAAAGCGTTTAAAAGACTCAAAGCGAAAGTCCATTTAGTAAATATTTCTTTCAACCCTCTGCGACGGTGTGAAGGGAAGTGATGCATGTGATGCAGCCAATCATGGTGCGTTCTTTCCGGCGGGCAGGGAGCTGCATCTTCTGCGTGATGCCCTTGAGTCTTTCCCTCATAATCCAGTGACGCAGTCACTTTTGTTTTCATTTTCCCTGTTAACAAATTTTTTTCGAATTCATTTTGGAGAGAAAGGATCGTTGCTTGGTCTTTTTCTACTTGCACCTGCAAGACACCCTTTACTTCCGTTTTGGCTTTCATTGTGTTCATAACATCGTATAAAATGCGAATCTTGTTCATGATAATAACCTCCTTGAATTTGTTATGAGGTTATTATAAGAAAAGAGTATAAACTTGCTTTAAAGGATTTTTAAAAATTTTATAAAAAAGGTTAAAAAGTTATCTTCGCGTCTTCGCGGTTCAAAGGTTTTATTTTTTTAGCAAAAAGAGAAGACATCTACCGTTTATTAGGCAGACAGCTTCTCTTTTACTAATTGGCTGGAATGTAGCCATCATCGTGGAGATCTTCGTTTATTTGCTTCCATGTTAAGGCCTTAAATTGTACAGCATCCTGTAACTCCTGCTTCGCTTTTGAGTAGTAGCCTGTATTTCGAAGACTTACTGCTATTTTCATATCTTTTAAGGATTGATGGAGCATATCACAAGTTCGAAGCAGCTGAATTTTATCACCTTCATATTTGCCAGTAACATTCAAGGAATATGTTTTATCCCGGGTGTCCTTTATCGAATCATTGAACTTCGACAAATTCGTGTTCATGACACCCGGAGTCACGCGATCATTGGTATAATCGTCAATAAGCCCTTGGTATTCTTTTATATCTTTTTCAAGGGCGGTGTTGATTTCTGAAAAAGTTGTAAAAATCTCTGCAAGCTGCTCTTGGCTTTGGGGAACGGATTCTTCTTGAATGACATCGTCAGAAGCCATCCCATTGACGGGAGAGGCATTAAAAATAAGCATACATAAACTGACGACGATAAGGGTCGTCCATGATTTCTTAATCATTTTTACACATCCTTTTTAATCAGGATATCATGCTGGAAACAATTAGGCAATATCCGATTCCTCAGCTGTAGCAAGATATATGGTCAGCAAAAATCTCCCAGGCTTTATGATAAAACCCGGGAGATTGGTATTTATGCCAGCCAATCCATTAGATATTATATTCAAGTAATGAAATATAACGGGATAAAAATTGTTTGGTGCGTTCTTCTTTTGGATGGTTCAGTATTTCTTCTGGGGGACCTTGTTCTCGATGACGCCGCCATATTTCTAAATTCAATCATATGTTAGCTTCCTTCTTGAAAATTCCTAATTTCTGTTCGGCAAGCAAAAAGAGCTTCTCAAAGACGATGCTGATGCTCCAATACATAATCGCTACGACTAAGTAGGTTTCTAAATAACGATAGGTTTCCACAGATGCAATCTTGGCACCGCCTAACAGTTCGATCACCGTTATGGTAAATACAATGGATGTGCTTTTAATCAACCCTAAGAATTGATTTGCAAGCAGCGGTACGGCAACTAATGCTGCCTGCCTGAAGATGATTCGATAAAACCCTTGAAACCAAGTCATACCAACGGACAAGGCTGCTTCCATCTGTCCCTTATCGATGGATAGTATGGCAGCTCTAAAGATTTCTGTTAGATAGGCTCCGGTGTGCACTGTAAGGCCTGCAATTGCAAATACCATTGGAGGTATATGCTGATATCCTGTATCGATTCCCGTTTTTTCCGTGAATACCAGCAGCAGAATCGGCAAGCCGAAATACACGATATACAGCATGACCATGGTGGGTACTGCCCGGCCAATCAGCAAATAAACAGTCGCGATTTGTTTTAGAATCGGTATATTTCTAAGTTGCACGATCGCGCTGGCCAAACCGATAATACTTGCTAATAGCATGCTGATAATTGCTAGAAATAAGGTAACAGGGATGAATTGTAATAAATGAACAAAAGTATCCCACATAAATGAAAATTCTAATATATTGTTCATACTCTTAATCCTGCTTTTTGTAAAAATGCAATGGCTGCAGCGGTTGTAACCCTTACACCCGTTTCTAATGCTTCATCAGAAGCTGTGAACTTTGGACTGTGAGCGGGTTCTATCTTTTCGGAAGGATCATGATTTACTCCAATGCGGAAAAACACAGAGGGGACTTCTTTTGAAAAACGGTAGAAGTTCTCTGAGCCATTACCGGGAAATCTGGCTTTTAATACATGATCTTCACCGATAATAGCAGCAGCTGCTGTTACGAATTCTTGGGTTTTTGCCGGATCATTATAAACAGCTCCTGATCCGAAGCGAAAGGATGCGGTTCCCTTAATGCCTGTAATCAATTCGTGGGCTTTTAGAATGGCAATGATATGTTCATGAATTTGTGGATGCAATGTGTTATTTTGAGTTCGAATGGTTCCAGTTAACGCTAATTCTTTAGGAATGATATTGCTGCGGCTGCCGCCATGAATACTGCCAACTGTAATTACTGCCGGCTCTAGGTGGTTTATCTTTCTTCCAGGGATGGACTGAAGTTCCAGAATTAACTTTGCTGCTGCCAAAATGATATCGTCTGTTTGATGAGGTGCTGAAGCATGACCGCCCCGACCGCTTAACTGGATGGTGAACTGGCTGGAGGCCAGCATCACTTCTTCCTCTTTTACTTGAATATAACCTGTTTTGACATCTTCGGAAACGTGGGCAGCTAAGAAGGCTGTTACCTTTGGATTTTCTAAGACACCAAAATCAAGTATTTCCTGGGCACCGCCGCCGATTTCTTCAGCCGGCTGAAATACTAATTTGACAGTACCAGCAAAGTGATCTTTTAACTGGGACAATACATATCCTGTACCCAAAAGATTTACGGTATGAAGATCATGTCCGCAGGCATGCATGACACCCTTATTTTTCGAAGAAAACTCCAGTGATGTGTCTTCATCAATTGGCAGTGCATCCATATCAGCTCGTATACCAATGCTTTGCTCGCCCTCTAGAGTTCCCTTCACTTGGGCTATAATCGCCGTACTGTTCGGCAATCTCGTGTATTGTATGTTCCAATCTGTAAGCACTTTTTCAACTAGCTCAGCAGTCTGATATTCCTGATTGCTGAGCTCCGGATTTTCGTGTATCCTATGGCGAAGTGCAACTAATTCAGGATAGAGAGCTGCGGTAAGTGCATTTATTTTTTCATTTATATCATTCATAATCGATTCACCTCCATATCAATGATCTTTATTTATAGATTGCTCATTTGATGATAACCGACTTGTCTTTTTTCGATAAATGTTGATACTTTACTGATGATAAATACCAAAAGAATATAGATTATGGCAACATTAATATACAGCTCTAAGCTTCGATGGCTGTTTGCACCCATCAAATCTGCTTTACGCATCATATCAATCACTCCCACATTAAAGACTAGGGAGGTTCCCTTTAATGTGGATATAATGATATTGCAAATGGTAGGGATTGCAATACTAAAGGCCTGAGGCAGTATAATCCGGCTATAGGCTTGAATCGCTCCCATACCGATGGAATAGGCCGCTTCTAATTGACCTTTGTCTACAGCTAAAATAGCACTGCGAATGATTTCTGCAATATAAGCCCCCACATGGAGGGAAAATACAATAAATACATAAAACAATGTCGGTATCTCGCGAATCCCTTGATAGCCTAATTTTTGCATAAGCTCGGGCAGACCAAAATAAGCCAAGAAAAGTTGTACTAAGAAGGGAGTTCCTCGTATGAAAGAGATGTAGATGGCAGCCAATTTATCTAAAACAGTAATCTTATTAATACGAATCAATGCTACAATACTTCCGATGACAATGCCGATTACCCCTGCAACAAGGGTAATCAGCAATGAAGTATGCACATAGGACAGTATGATCGGGAACGTCTTAATCAAGTAGCCTAAATCAAAATAATTTCCCAAGATAAGACCCCTTTTCTATTCCTTAGAGGAAGATGTATAATCTGCCCCTAAGAATTGTTCAGATAATTTTTGAAGTGTACCATCAGCTTTCATTTCTTTTAATGTGGCGTCAATTTTGTCAGCTAATTTCTGAGATTCATCATCTTTTCTTAGGATAAAGTAAGTAGGCACGCCGGAAATTACCTTGCCAACACTTTTCACATCCAGACCTAAGGTTTTCTTTGCTTCTGTTACTGCAACTTCATAGTCGGCACTGGCATCGGCCCGGCCTGTGGCAACTAAATTCAATGTTTCAGCAGATCCTTTATCCGTATAAATCAAATTGATTTTAGGCTCGGCAGTTTCGTTATACTTTTTAATTAATCTGGCTGACTCGCTGGTAGGGACTAACACCATCGTTTTTCCTTTTAAGTCATCCAGTGTAGTGATGTCATTTCGATCACCTTTCACTGTAATTTTGGTGCGTGTGTAATTGTTAACTTCTTTGGTAAAGGTATATTTGGCGGCCCGTTCTTCATTGCGCCCCATTTGGTTTGCAATGAGATCAATCTGATTTGATGTCAGACTGACAAAGGCACTTTCAATGCTCATGGTTTTAAAATCAAATTTAATATCTTTATTTCTTTTTTGTACTTCTTTTAAAATCTCAATATCATAACCGGTTAATTGATCTTTATCATCCATATAGGTAAATGGTTTAAATGTTCCTCTGGTTGCTACATAATAGGTTTTAGCCGCATCAGCCTGTTTGTCGCTGCTGGAACCGCATCCTGTGATGAGGGCTAGCCCTGTAAGTAATAGAAAAACTAAAAATATGTTTAGTAGTGCTCTTTTTTTTGTTGCTGTTTTCATGATTTCATTCTCCTTTTGATGTGCCTTTGATTTTTATTGATCGGCTTTATTTTTGTAAATGTGCCTGGCAGTAATGAAAAATAGCTAAATCAAAAAAGGCTGATTCCTCTAACGTTTAGAGAAATCAGCCTTCAGTTTTCTGATCAGCTATACATTCTGTGCAATTCATATATTGTGTCGATTATATATAACTATTGGAGAAACGTCAAGCATATTTTGCAATTTGGGACAAGGGAACAGGTACCTTGTCCCGCTCGGGAAAACCGCTAAAAGCTTAATTTTTTTGACACAAAGGAATATCAAAGAAAAATTTAAATGGATTTCAAATTTGAGAAAACGATACAGTAATTGTTCCCCCAATAATAGTAGTAACAAGGAAAGGAGGAGAATATTAGTGGCAATGCCAACAATCAATACAAACATCAATAGCCTGTATTACACGAATCTGCAAAAAAAGAATCTGATATCTAAAAAGGCTGAAGCGAGTAAGCCAGAAACCGCAAAAACAAATCATATTGTTGATGTAAAAGCATAACATGTAATTCAAAATCGTTCACTTACATCTGGAGTCCTTATGATCGCACCCAAACTAGCGCTAGTCGCAAATAGCCCAGAACGACAGCTTCATAAAACATTTTTTTGATGGTCTCATCGTCATAAGGGCACAAGAATAGGACTTTTCAAGCCATATTCCATTCTTGACAGTTCCTATAAGTGGGACTATAATGAGTAAGTAAAAAATAGTATAGTCGTAAAACTGCATAAACAGTTATGCGGTAGGTGGATTTTCTGGGAATCTAAGTTTTCATTTCGCCACTCATCTCTTTATTAAGGGATGGGTGGCGTTTTTATTTTATACAACAGGAGGAGCTTGGATGATGGGACTTTGGAAATATTCGATTTTAATTTTTCTTGGTGGATGTTCATATGGCGTTGTTTCAACCTTTGTGAAGCTTGCATACCAAGATGGATTCATAGTCAGTGAGGTAACTGGCAGTCAATATTTTTGTGGAGCAGTTATGCTATGGATGGTAGCAGCCTTTGTTTCTAAGATAGCATTAACAGCAAGACAGTGGATGCTTCTTCTTATCAGCGGGATGCCAATGGGGTTAACAGGTATTTTTTATAATCAATCTCTTGGATATATTAATGCTTCTTTGGCAATCATTCTACTTTTGCAATTTATCTGGATAAGCCTTGGTTTACGGTATGTACTTGATAAGAATATTCCGAGCCGAAAAAACGTTATTGCGATTGGTGTTATACTTTCGGGTTCGGTCCTTGCTTCTGACGTTCTTAACAGCGGCATTTCTTTTTCCTGGATCGGAATACTATGGGGACTGTCTGCTGCGTTATCCTTTGCCGTCTTTATTTATGTGAGCGGACGTAGCAGCATTCCCGTTCATCCTATCTATAAAAGTGCAATTATGACGAGTGGAGCGGCAATCCTTGTTTTTGTACTGATGCCCCCGGCGTTTCTGTTTAATGGAGTACCTGAAAAGGGGCTTATTCGCTATGGGATTTTTACAGGACTCTTTGGGTCAGTGATTCCACCAATATTGTTCAATATTGGTATGCCTAAAGTGCGCAGTTTAGGTAATATCTTAAGTGCTTCAGAACTGCCAATGGCTGTACTTATGTCAACGCTGGTTCTCCGTGAAACTGTACACTTTTCACAATGGGTCGGCATTTTATTTATTCTCATAGGGATTATATATCCTAATTTAGAAAAAAAGCGACCTTCATCTGTCTATTTGGTACAAGAAAAATCGTAAAGGAACAGTTTCGAGTCATTCATTAGTAAAATGCAATATCCACGTAAGATCTAGTCTGCGCATAGATTATCCAACCCTCGGGTAATCTAAGGCTGATGATAAAAAAGGGAGGCGACTTCCGTGGATATTATTGACATGATCCATAACTCTACATTTGAATTATGGGGCTACCAGCTTACCGAGTGGCACATGAATCTCTTTACGGCTCGGTGGTGGCTTATCATTGTCAGCATCGCTATCGCATATGGTCTCTGGTGGAAGTATGTAGATAAGCGTCATTTAACGCAAATTCTCTTGTTTGGCTCCTTTATAGCGGTTTTCAGGTTAATTATGGATGATGCTGGCTCATCTGCCGCCCTTTGGGGCTACAGCGTAAAACCATTGCCTTTTGGCCAGGCATTGTTTTTGAACGATTTAACGATTGTGCCATTAGGATTTATGTTGGTATATCAATATTGCCGGTCGTGGAAAAAATTCTTCCTTTGGACCGTCATCATTGAAGCGGCTTACTCTTTTCTTCTTCTTCCCATGCTAGTAAAATTTGATATTCTTCGGTTGTACAATTGGCAGTATTACTACACCTTTTTTATTATGATAATCGTCGCAAGCGTGATGCGGGCGATCCTTCTTACTATTTTAAAAATAGAACAAAAACATGAGTTAGGATGTTCTAACAGCTCCTTAACACCATTGATGCAACCAGCAATGAAACCACTGGGCAAAGATAACAAGAATCAAAAGGAGTAAAAAGAGTATTGACGGTAGTTGCCACCAAGGTATGTGAGTTGATGGTATGTAAGAAAATATGGTATGCTTATTAACAACTAATTTTATATTCGATCGTTATAAAGCTGATCAGGATAAATGAAGGCTGGAGAACGTCCCTTGGGATGTTTCCAGCCTTTTGTTTATTTATCAAAATTCTTGCAGAAAGAAGGAAAAAGCCATGGCGATAAACCGATTTGATGTGGAAGGTAAATTATCTGTCCGCATCACTCAGATTACAGTACCAAGTTTTAAACAACTGGCGGATTTAGCGGTGCAGCATCAAGCAATTGACTTAGGGGGCGGTAAGCCGGATTTTCCAGCGAATGCAGAGTTTAAAGATGCTGCGATACAGGCGATTCAAGATGATTTGAATCAATATGCTCCATCCCAGGGAATAACAGAATTACGACAGGGAATTTCTAAGAGATTGCAGCAAAAAACACAAGTGAACTTTGATGCTGAGCTGGAAATTACTATCTGCAGCGGTGTTACAGAAAGTATGGCCGCTGCACTCTTAGCTGTCATTGATCCAGGGGATGAAGTGATTGTATTGGTACCTGCCTTTGCAGCATATGCTGCAGATGTACAGTTGTGTGGTGGAAAACCTGTTTATGTAGAATTGACACAGCCGGATTTTCGATTGGAAAAAGAAAAAGTGGAAGCTGTGATTACAGAGCGTACAAAAGCAATTATTTTTAATTCACCAATGGCTTCTCAAAAGTCTACAGTGTTACAGGCTGGCGGCTGGGCTATGTCATTGCAACGCCGACTCTAACGAAAGGGATTCGAAAAGCGCATAATTATTTTCATTAAGTTCTGCATTGCCATTGCAAATGGGTATGGTAGAAGCGGTTGGCAGTGAAGAAAGTTACTACATTCAGTTGAGAAAAGACTATAGAAAACGGCTGGATATATTGAAAAAGGGATTTGATGAAATGGAAATCCCTTATCTGGCGCCAGAAGGAGGCTATTTTTTACTCGTTGATTTCTCGGGTTTCGGATGGAAGGATGATTTTGATTTCACGAAATATATAACAGAACATATTGGTGTATCAGCGCGGCCTTTATCTGGTTTTTATTCCAATGAAACTTTAACAAAGCAAAGTGTTTGGCTGCGATTTGCATTTTGCAAGGAAGAAGAAGTATTAAAGGAAGCCATAGAAAGATTTAAAAAAATAAAATGGCAGCAATGCTGATAAGCTTAGGCACAATTTTTACAATTATCAAAATTGTGCCTTTTAATGGAATAAACTTTCTAATTGACAATGATTATTGATGGTTATATATTTAATTTAAAGCTAGTCATTCAGTTCGAAAGGAGTGATTATAATGGCGAATAGCTATTGTCACGACGGATATTGTGAATCAACAAGGAAAGAAGATCCCAATGAGAGCTTTAATAAGAAAGTCATAATTGGCGGTTATATCTTATTCCTGATTGCTTTAACAGCAATTGTATTGTATGGGGTATCTATAGGAGTTTATATAGATCCTGCAGCTTTAAATTAATTTTAATCCTCGCACTTCCTAGAAAGAAGTGTGAGGATATTTTATTTTTCGGGTTCGGAATATTGGGGAATGATTCTAATGAGTTATCTTCTTATCACAACGTAAAAACAGAAGGCGTTGAGTTTTATGTAAGCTGGAATATAGAGTTGGCCATGTATCGTATGACTATATGATAGTTCCATTTTTGGAAGATATGAATTTGAAAGATATCCAGATTAAAAAGAGTTAAGGGTATGCTATTTTGCATACCCTTAACTCTTTTACAAATAAAACCAAAAGCCGTTGGTTATCTCCAATAGGCTTTTGGCATAATGATTTTTGGGAGAGCGAACGACTCTCCCAAAAGCTGAATAGGGGAGGTGAAACCATGTGGATTTCTCCACGAGAGATTATTTGGTTAATTATTGCACTAACAATAATTGTTTTACGACCAGATAAAATCACTATTCTACTGAGGTAGCCTCCGCTATCCATAGCAACCGTTCCTGTTTGCAGCAGGAACGGTTGCTTGTTTAGTATAGTCTTATTATACTCAGTTTTATGCCGATTGTAAAATAATATAATATCGCTATTTTTTTATCGATTATGTTAATCAATATGATATTGATTAACACTCTTTATTATCAGATGATAGCCAATGCATTTTAGATTTAGGTAAAAAAGTGACTAATCTGTAACAATGCTGTTACATTAGTGGATTACAATATAAATAGTAATACTAGATAGGGGGGGATTTCTCATGAAAAGCATAGTTAAAAAAATAGCTATATTGTCAATGGCAGGTATGATGCAAATCGGATTGGGTACATCGTTAATAGAAGCTTCACCGTTACATATTGAACCATCCTCTGTGCAGCAGCAGGATAATCGAAATCAGATTGAAAATGAAAGACATGAGCGTGAGATAAAGAGACGTCCAAATGAGAGTGAGCGGGAATGGCATAAACGTCAGGAACTTGAAAAGCAAAGGCACAAAGATAATCTAAGATAAAGTGTCTATCTTCTTGATTAGAAAGATTGTGAGAATGAATCACTTGATGGGAAAAGAAGCGGAGAAAATCGTTTACGATTTTTCCCGCTTCTTTTTCTGCTTTGCATCCCAGAATACGATTTCCAGAGATGCTTTGATTTTTTCTATATCTTCCTTTGTCAATGGTATACCATTAAATAGGATTTCTGGCTGTTCTAGGAATCTCCCTAGATCCTTGGTGTTTCTTTCTTCTTTTGAGTGGATTAGGGGAGTATCACGACCTAGAAGGTAGTCAACAGTTACATTGTAAATTCCAGCAAGCTTATTCAAGGTATCTGTATCGGGGTCTCTGTCACCGCGTTCATAATTTGATAATGCCTGGCTGGTTATACCGATAAGCGGAGCAACATCAATTTGTTTTAAGTTCTTTAATTGTCTAGCTTCACGCAATCTTTGACCAAGCATTGTCTCACATCCTCATTGTAATTGTAGCATTTTTAAACGTAATGAAAACATAGTTAAACAAAACGTGTAAAAATTATTGACTTAAACGTAACATTTATATATAATAAAAATTAATTAAACGTTTTGTTTAAAAATATACAAAAACTCTATCTACGGAGGTGAAATGGATTTACTTTTCTAAAAGTATTCATAAAGATTACGAAATGATTATGAAAGTTCATAATGGAGGGGATTGTTATGAAGTTCTTGCACAATTATATCAAAGATCAATTTGTAAGAAATCTGGTAGAAGAATTAGATAGCTTTATCGATGATCGACGCACTAGGGCTTTTCGGCAGTTTTATAAAACCGCGGAATATCAAAAGATGGCGGCAGAGATTGAAAGGTTTCGAGAACAACTTAGTTCACTTAACGCAGAGTTGTTAGAGCAGTATGAAACGGTCGTATTACAAGAGCAAAACTATATCAGCACTCATGAATATCTCCAAGGGGTACTTGATGGCATCGCCCTGCGGAATGTATTTTATAGTTTACATGTAAATGAATCAACAAAGTAAAGTCATAAAACTTGGAGAGCTAAGCTTCACAGAGTTTTCGTTTTCTTCTTGATAGCCTAAATTTCCAAGGTCAACGTTAGATGCAGAGAGCACAGAGATTCACAAAGAATACAGATCGAAGGGTGTATCTAGCAATACATCTTTCGATCTATTTGTCATTGTTCGCAATGACAGAGAGATAAAGCAAACGGTTGAAATGCGAAGACGCTTACGTATACGAAGGCGGATTTTAATTTTTCTCTGCACATCTCTGTGTCCTTTGTGTTTAACGTTCTACATAAGCAGAAGCCGTGATTTTGTCATAGTCTCGTCACAAATGTATAGTATCATATTGTTTGCTTGTGTCAAAATTATTATCGATGAGGAGTGCTTGTTTTGAAAAACAGAAAGATTTTCCTGCTAATTCTCGGTTCTTTTCTTTTCGTGAACTTGTTTTATTTTAACACTGCGGGGGCAACAGCCAAGTACCTTATTTCTGGGAAAATAACGGATTCAAATTTGCGGCCAATTGATGGAGCAAAAGTAGTATTCGAAATGGAGGGCGGCTTGAAAGGGATACAAATTGCAAAGACTGACAATCGAGGTAATTATACAATTTCTTTGCCAGCAACAAACAAAACATATTGGGTAACGATAGGTAAAGAAAGATACAAAACATACCGCGGAAAAATTTATTTGAAAGATGGCAGTGATAACTTTAATTTCGTTTTACATAAATAAAAAATAACTTAACCTATGTCTTTATTCTACCCTTTTGGGGCTGATATTTTACAATTTGAAATTTTCTGCAGGATCATAGAATCCTGGAAAAAGGAGAGCTAGCTTTATAAAAGGCATTAGCTCTCTTGTTTTCTTTTGTAGTAGCTACAGGAGGTGTAATTTCTTGGAGGGATTGAAAAAAACTTCTTTCTATGAATACTTTCTCTGTGCAATCCTATCGTGTAGGACTTTTCCCTTCTTATACCGAATGTTACTGCTTATAGCAGATACAAAGTAAGAGGTGAAACATAAGGTGAAGCTTCGTTTAATAATAGGAAGGGCTGGGGCTGGTAAGACCCAGTATTGTTTAGAGGAAATGGGACAGATGCTGGCAGCATCACCGGAAGGCCGGTCCATGATCATGATCTTGCCGGAGCATGCTACCTTTCAGGTGGAGCATGAGCTGGCATCCAATCCTGACATTGCTGGCTTTACGAGGGCCTATGTCTTTGGTTTTCGCCGTTTGGCGCATCGGATTTTAATGGAAACGGGTGGTGCGGTTCGTCCTCATATTACGGAACTGGGGAAACGAATCGTATTGAATAAATTGCTGCATGATCATCAAGCAGATTTTAAGATCTTTCATCGGGCGGCTGCCCAGCGAAGTTTTGCCGATATTTTAGTCAGCATGATTCAGGAATTTAAAGCCTATGGTGTATCACCAGAGTCTTTGGCGGAAGTGGAAGAACAGTGTTCGGATTTGCCGATTGGTGATAAACTGCATGATTTAGCCTTAGTATATCAAGGTTTTGAGAACTTTTTGCAAGGGCGTTATACAGATCCTGAAGACTATCTCACTTTGCTGGCGGAGAAGATTCCTCAGTCTGCTATTTTGCATCAGGCCGAGGTGTGGATTGATGGTTTTACGTGGTTTAATCCTCAAGAAGCAGGTGTGGTGGCACAGCTATTGCAGAATGCTGCCAGTGTAACCATTACCTTGTGTTTGGCAGATGCGAAGTCTGGCGAGCAGGCAAGTGAGACAGCCTTGTTTCATCGCCAGTGGGATACACGGCGGAAGCTATTGGACATGGCAAGGAAAATGGGAGCAGAGGTTGAGGAAGTGGAACTAGTTCAGACTAAGCGCTTTAGCGCTCCACTTCTTGGTCATATAGAAGAGCAGTTATTTACCTTTCCTTCTATGGTTTGGACGGGAGAAGTACGAGGCGTAGTGGTAACAGAGGCTGCCAATCGTCGGGTAGAAATCGAGGGTATGGCAAGAGATATGCTGCGTTTAAGCCGGGAGGAAGGCTATCGCTGGCGGGATATTGGGGTTTTGCTTCGGAATGGGGATAGTTACGCTGAACTTGTAGAAACAGTGCTGGCTGATTATGAGATACCTTTTTTCAGTGATCGCAAACGTCAGCCGGTACATCATCCCTTAGCAGAATTATTGCGTTCTGTTTTAGAAGTGATCACGGAAAGGTGGAGTTATGATCCGCTGTTTCGCTGTTTTAAGACAGATTTATTTGATTTGTCCCGGGATGACATTGATAAATTGGAAAACTACGTATTGGAGTTTGGGATTCGCGGTACAAAATGGACCAATGGTCAGCCCTGGACGTTTATTCGTCGTTTTTCCTTAGGGGAAGATGAGGAATTGAATGAAGTGCAGCAAGAGCAGCTGCAATCTATTAATGAGATACGGATGAAAGCCTCCGCGCCCCTGATTGTCTTTGAGCAGCAGATGAAAGCTGCAACTACGGTACTGGCGATGACGACGGCCCTATATGAATTTCTAGTGGGGCTGATGGTGCCTGAAAAACTGGAAGTGTGGGCGGTTCATGCCGAAGAAACCGGAGATCTGGAGCAGGCACGGGAGCATCGTCAGCTATGGGACCAAGTCATTCAGTTAATGGAACAACTGGTGGAAATCTGTGGAACAGAAGAAATGAAAGTCGCCGATTATGGAATTATGCTCAGTGAAGGCTTGGAAGGACTGACCCTCAGTCTCATACCTCCTGGACTTGATTATGTTACTGTTTCTCCCATGGAGCAGACCAGCTTGGTAAACATTCGGAGTATTTATATCCCTGGCGTAAATGATGGGGTATTGCCTATGCGTGGTCGCGGCGAGGGTTTATTAACGGATGCCGAGCGAGGTCAGATGAGCCAGCTGGGACTGGAATTAGCACCCGGTTCTCAATCGGATTCTTTTGCAGAACGGTTTCTGGTTTATACAGCTTTAACGAGGGCGAGAGACTATTTGTGGCTGAGTTATCCTCTGGCAGATGAAGAAGGCAAGGGGCTAAGCCCTTCCCTTTTGATCAAACGGGTGCGGGAATTGGCAGACGTACCCTTTCATTCCTTGCCTGTAGAACCTGTGCCGGGAAGTGAACGACAATATATCGCCCATGGGAAACGCAGTATTTCCTCTTTGGCGGCTGTGCTCCGCAGCTACAAGAGCGGTGAGGCAATTGCCAGTGTGTGGTGGGATGTTTATAACTGGGCGATACAGCATCAGGGACTGGAGTGGTATGTGCAGCGAGCGGTAGCAGGATTGTTTCATCACAACCAGGTAGAGCCCCTGCCAGGAAATTTGGCGAGACGTTTATATCCGAAGAAGAATAAACTTAGGGGCAGCGTCACCCGTTTTGAATCCTATCAGGCTTGTCCCTTCAAGCACTTTGCTCAATATGGACTTAGTCTTAAGGAACGAGCGGTTTTTCGACTGCAGGCTCCTGACTGGGGACAGTTTTTGCATGCTGCTCTCAAAGGATTTGGCGACAGCCTGCAAGAGGCCGGGCGGGATTGGGGCAGTATGAGCGAAGGGGAGTACAAGGAAATTGTCAATCAAGTGGTAGAAGAACTGGCCCCAAAACTGCAAAATGAGATTTTATTAAGTTCGGAGCAGCACAAGCATTTGGTGGGCAGGCTGAAGCGGACGGTGACTCGTGCAGTGCGTCGTCTGGTGGAATTTGACAGAGTAAGTACCTTTAAACCCATGGCAATGGAAAAGTCATTTGGCCGGGGGGATGATGCGCTGCCGCCTCTCGTTTATATGCTGCCTGATGATATTTCCTTGGAAATAGTGGGACAGATTGATCGTTTGGATGTTGCCGATTTAGAAGGCAAGAAATATATGCTCATCATTGATTATAAGTCAGGGGGCGCTTGGCTGAAATTGGTGGATGTATATTATGGACTGCGGCTGCAGTTATTAACCTATCTATTGGTAGCGAGTAAGGCATATGAAGATTGTCTGCCCGCAGGAGTGCTGTATTATTTTTTAAAGAATCCGAACTTATCCGATAAGATAAAATTAGGCGCAGATGAAATCTGCAAAAAAATCAATGGTCTTTTGAAGATGCCCGGCTGGGTGTTAGCAGATTCTCAGGTCATACGGCTATTGGATCAAAGCATTGATGGCTATTCTGAATTCTTGAAGGTCGCCTTGAAAAAGGATGATACCTTTTATAGCAATTGCTTGTCTTATGTCAAAGAGCCGGAAGAATTTCAATTGTTACTCCGTCACGTAGAGAAGAAATTAGTGGATACAGCACGGGAGATTATGGAGGGAAACATTGCAATTAGTCCGTATGCCTTAGATAAACGAACGCCATGCGGATTTTGTCAGTATAGTTCAGTGTGTCAGTTTGACAGTTTATTGCCGGAAAATCAATACCGCAGACTGGCAAAGCCGGACGAGAGCAGTATTATGGGGAAAATTGTCCAAGGGCAGGAGGTGAAACCTGATGAGTTGGTCTGAACAGCAGTTATTGGCAATTGAGACTCGCAATAAAAATATATTGGTAGCGGCAGCCGCTGGATCGGGTAAAACTTCTGTATTGGTTGAGCGGATCATTTCCCGTATATTGGATAAAGACCAGCCAATTGATGTGGATAAGGTACTAGTCGTTACATTTACCAATGCGGCGGCAGCTGAAATGCGGGGAAGAATCGGCTCGGCGTTGAATGAAGCCCTGAAGAAACAGCCTCGTTCTGAGCATATTCAGCGGCAGCTGGCACTGTTAAATTCCTCCGCTATTTCAACCATCCATGCTTTTTGTCAAAACATTGTACGGCAGAATTTTCATCTCTTAGATTTAGATCCTCAGTTTCGCATTGGGGGTCAGGCAGAAGTGACGATTATGAAGACCGAAGTTTTAGAAGCCCTCTTTGAGAGCAAATATGCTCAAGGAGATGAGACGTTTTTGGATCTGGTGGAACACTACGGGGATGAGCAGAGTGATGATTCTTTGTATCAGCTGGTGTTAGGGTTATATAACTTTTCCCAGAGTCATCCGTGGCCAGAAGACTGGCTGGCTGATCTTTCTAAGCGTTTTGCCTTGCCGGAAGGGACAAGGGTTGATCAAACACCTTGGTCTCAGTTGATCCGGGAGAAGATCATATTGGATTTGGAACAGGCAGGTCAGCAGCTGGATGCTCTTTGCCTGGAAGCAGGAAAGTCAGGCGGCGTGGAAGCCTACGTAGATACCTTCATGGCGGATCGGGCCGTTCTAGATGAAGTACTGTCTGCAGCTGCTCATTCCTGGGAACGGCTGGCTGATGCAATAGCCAGTTGTAAGTTTGAGAAGATTGCTGCTGTACCCAAAGGAACGGATGAGTCGCTGAAAAAATATTTTCAGCGGGGCAGGCAGAAGGTAAAGGATAAAGTCAATGACTGCAAGGTGCACTTTTTTGATCGTCCGGCAGAAGAACTATTGGCAGATATGCGGCTCATTGCCCCGGTGGTGGAGACCTTAGGCAAATTGGTCATTGAGTTTGGTCAGGAATTTGCCAAAATGAAGCGCAGCAAGGATGTATTGGATTTCAATGATTTGGAGCATTTCTGTTTAGAAATATTGCTTGCACCAACAAGCCGGTCAGGGGAGATCGAACCTTCTTCTGTTGCCATAGAACTGCAGGAGCGTTATGCAGAAGTGATGGTTGATGAATACCAGGATACCAATGGAGTGCAGGAAACCATTCTGCGTTTGGTAGCCAGCAGTACCCAGCCTAATTTATTTTTAGTTGGGGATGTAAAGCAGAGCATCTATCGTTTCCGTTTAGCTGAACCAGAATTGTTTATGGAAAAGTATCGTCACTATCCTACAGCTGGCAGCGGATATACCCGCATCGATCTGTCTCAGAATTTTCGCAGCCGGGCAGGGGTGCTGCACGCTGTCAATTTTCTCTTTGTGCAGCTCATGGCACCGCGAATTGGAGAATTGGAGTATGGGGAAGCAGAAAAACTCAATCCTGGTCCTGATTATCCGGAGGAGCCGGGGATTTTATTAGAAGGACCTGTAGAGTTGTGCATTGTGGATCGGGATGAGGCCCAAGAACCGATGGATCTTCCCGAAGGGGAAATGGATAATGGTGAGGGCGTAGAATCCCCCGATGGTCCTGCGGCCGAGCTGATGGAAGAAGCAGAACTCAGTGGGTTTGAGCTAGAGGCACGTTTGATTGCGAAAAAGATGGCTGAATATATGACAGGCAGTTATCGAGTGTATGATAAAAGTTTAAAACAATATCGCAATCTCGCTTGGCGTGATATTGTTATTTTACTCCGGTCAGTAAAGGGCAAGGCGAATGTCATGCTGGATGTACTGCGAAAGGCAGGCATACCAGCTTATGCCGAACTGGATGCCGGCTATTTTAGAGAAATTGAAGTGCAGATCATGGTAGCGTTATTAAGTGTAATTGACAATCCGCGTCAGGATATTGCCTTGGCGGCGGTGCTGCGTTCACCCTTAGTGGGTTTTACGACGGAAGAGTTGGCAGAAGTTCGTTTGTGCTGCCCGGGAGAAGAGTTGTGGAGCGCCTTGAGCTATGAGATAGAGCAGGAAAGCATAGACGAAAAGACGCAGAAGAAATTAGCAGCCTTTGTGAGGCAGTTTGAAAAATGGCGTAATTTGTCTCGGCGCAAGGGTGTACCTGAACTGATCTGGCAGATTTATCGGGATACCGGGTACTATGATTATGTAGGCGGCATGCCGGGTGGAATGCTGCGGCAAGCAAATTTGCGGGCGCTGTATGATCGGGCTCGTCAATATGAATCGACAAATTTTCGCGGTTTATTTCGCTTTTTGCGCTTTGTCGAGCGGATGCAGGACAAAGGTTCTGACCTTGCCGTTGCCAGGGCTTTGGGAGAAAGTGAAGATGTGGTACGAATTATGAGTATCCACAAGAGTAAAGGGCTGGAATTCCCTCTGGTATTTGTGGCTGATTTAGGCAAGAACATCAATTTGCAGGATAGTAAAGCCCTGGTACTGAGTCACAAAATATTAGGGGTGGGTCCTTATGTGACCAATCCGGAACTGCGTTTTCGGTATCCCACTTTAGCAAGGCATGGCATTCGTCATAAGCTCATCATGGAAACCAAGGCGGAGGAGCTGCGCATTCTCTACGTAGCCTTAACAAGGGCGAGGGAAAAACTGATTCTCGTAGGTTCTGTGAGCAAGCTGGCGAAAAAGGCGGCAGGATGGTGTCAATATACGGATCGTCTTCAGCCTACTCTGCCAGATGCAATGATTGCAGGGGCTGGCAATTATTTGGATTGGCTATGTCCCGCTGTGGCACGGCATGAGGGGGGAGCACTTCTTCGAGAATATGGGGAATGTGAACAAGAGCCCAGCCACATTTTTGCTGATGATCTGTCAGCGTGGAAGGTGGATATTTATTCCCGCAGCCAATTGCTGGAGGCGGGTGAAGAGCAGTCTGAAACGACTACATTGTTAGAAAATATCCGTACCCTGCAGCCTGTTGAGGGGGGCGAAGATTTTGTCTGGGTAGAGAAAACCTTAGGTTGGCAGTACGCTTATCAGCATATTGTGGGCAAACCTGCTAAATTGTCTGTGACGGAAATCAAACGGCGTTTTGATACAGAGGTGGAAGAAAGCAGCAGCCAGCCAATCTTTGCTAAGAAATCCATTGCTCTGCGTCCTAGGTTCATTCAGCAGTCAGTGGGGCTTACGGGTGCAGAACGAGGCACGTTAATGCATAGTATCATGCAGCAGATGGATTTACAGGGGAATTTGTCTGAGTCTGGTATCAAAGAGCAAATCACAGCGATGGTGAAGAAGGAAATGATCTTGCCGGAACATGCTGAAATTGTGGATATTAAAGGCGTGGCAGCCTTTTTCCAAAGTAGTCTTGGTCAGCGCTTATGCGCTTCACCGAAAGTACGACGAGAATTGCCCTTTAGTCTGGTTCTTCCTGCTGAGAAATTTTATGATGATATGGTAGGGGCGGGAGAAGGTATTTTCATTCAAGGAATTCTCGATGTATTGTTTGATGAGGCGGATGGTTTGGTGTTAGTGGATTATAAGACGGATTGGGTGACTGATAGCAGTGAATTAATTGACCGTTATTCGGTGCAGCTCAATCTGTATGCAGAAGCTGTAGAGAAAATTTTTAAACAGCCGGTAATCGAAAAATATTTATACGTATTTAGCACAAAAGAAGCTGTCAGGATTTGACAGCTTCTTTTTAGGCGTTTCAGAAATTATAAATATAAGTACTTTTTAATGCCATGATCAAGAAAAGCCATCCTAAATAAAAAATGCGTGGGGGAAAAATAATTTAACCGCAGAGACGCAGAGAACACAGAGAAAAGATAGGGTAAAAATCCCTCTCAGCGTCCTCTGCGTCTCTGCGGTTAAATCGTTCTATTCCTAGCAAGGGAGAGATTAGTGCTCGCAATGACAATGTGATTAAGAGCGCTTCCATCATCTGGGCCAGTACATAATAATCAGGACGCCTGCCAGTGAAATGAGGCCGCCAATAATATCAAATCGATCTGGGGGAATTTTATCAATGCCCCACCCCCAAAGAATGGAAAGTACGATAAAAACGCCTCCATAGGCAGCGTACACCCGACCAAAGCTGGCTGGCTGTAATGTAGGGATGACGCCGTATAACACTAGAATAATAGCGCCCCACACTGCATAGCTAATTCCTTTTCCCTCCCGCAGCCAAAGCCATATTAAATAACCGCCGCCGATTTCAAATAAACCAGCCAAGATAAAATAGCCTGCAGATTTTAAAACCTCCATCATTGTCCTCCTTGAGCGTATTGATAATTGTTTTCATTATAGCACAATGTCAAATGATTCCTCTGATAAAGTATACTGTATAAATGCTGTATAGGGGAAGCAATGCCGCTTTTAAGATGATATAATACAGAAATAATAACATATAATAAAGACGAAAACTATAACGAATGCAGTGAATTACAATTTTACTGCATAGAAAAAGAACGTATGTGCACTGTGAAAATACTTTAAGTGAGGGGAAGAAACATGTCTTATCAAGTACAAGATTTTGACCATCTTTTAGGAATGCAAGGCTTTAGTGAAACCTTACTGCACCATCATTTTGCCTTGTATCATGAACTTGTGGAAAATCGGAATCGAATTGCAGCCAACCTTGAAGGATTAGCAGCACAAGGACAGGAAGACACCCCTGAGTATGCGAGTCTTAAGCGTTGTTTGAGCTGGCAATCGAATGATATGCGTTTGCATGAACTGTATTTTGAAAACTTAGGCGGTCAGAGCGAGATGAATCGTAGATCCTGTTTAATCGAAAAATTGACCGAGAATTTTGGCAGCTATAAGACATGGGCAGAAGATTTTAAGACGACTGCAAGTATTCCTGGTGTTGGCTGGGCCGTATTGTGTCAGGATCACAGCAGTGGTAAATTAAATAATCTTTGGCTTGATGAACATCAGGCTGAGATTCCCGCAGATTATAAGCCGTTGTTAGTATTAGATGCCTGGGAACATTCGTATATGATGGATTTTGGTTTAAAAAGACCAGAGTATCTGGAAACTTTCTTTAAAAATATTGACTGGGATGTAGTTGATCGAAGATTAATTGTATAAGTGATGTCAAAAAGCTCAGGAATGTAGTATTCCTGAGCTTTTTTTAGAAAAGAGTGTATAAAGAGCGTTAAACGCAGAGGGCACAGAGATCCGCAGAGAACACAGAGAAGGATTTATTATCCTTCCAGCAAGACCTTGTTGGCAAACTGGCTGTTGTAAAGCTGTTCATAAAATCCTTGGTGTTCCAGCAGCTGCTGATGTTTTCCCTGTTCAATAATCGTTCCATTTTGCATCACCAAAATCAAATCCGCATCGCGGATAGTGGACAATCTGTGTGCAATTACGAAGCTGGTCCGCCCTTTCATCAGATTGCTCATTGCTTTTTGAATTTCAGCTTCCGTTTTCGTATCCACACTGGAGGTGGCTTCATCCAAAATCAAAATGGATGGATTAGCGAGAATGGCTCTGGCAATCGTCAAAAGCTGTTTTTGTCCCTGGGATATATTTGAGCCGTCCGCTTCCAATATCGTGTCGTAACCCTGGGGCAAGGTTCGGATAAAATGGTCGGCACGGGCGGCTTTGGCTGCGCTTACTACCTCATCTAGGCTGGCATCCAAACGCCCGTAGGCAATATTGTCCCTTATGCTGCCATGGAACAGCCAGGTATCCTGCAAAACCATCCCGAACATCCTTCGCAGGGATCTGCGGCTCATCTTTTTAATATCAACGCCATCAATGGCTATCGTTCCGCCCTGAAGCTCGTAAAATCGCATCAGCAGATTGACCAACGTGGTTTTTCCGGCTCCCGTAGGGCCTACAATAGCAATGGTATCGCCGGCATTCAGCTGGAGATTGATGTCGTTCATCAAAACGACATCATCCCTATAGCCAAATTTTACATGTTTAAAGGTGACCTTGCCCTTCGGGCTTTTCAGCGGCTCGTCAAGAACTTGCTCCGGTCTTTCTTCTTCTTCATCCATAACCTCAAATATACGCTCTGCCGACGCCACGGCGGATTGCAGCATATTCAGGATATAGGAAATTTCGGTCATCGGCTCCGAGCAGTTGCCCACATACCGTAGAAAGGCCAGTATATTGCCCAGCGACATTGTTCCCTGGACGGCAAAGATGCCGCTGACTACTGCAATGATTACATAGCCGATTCGGCCTAAGAAGCGGATCAGGGGATCAATGGCATAGACGGAAAACTGTGCCTTTCTGTTGGCATCATACAGCTTTTCATTGGCAGCCTGAAAGGCTTTTAGTGTATCCGACTCCTTGCTGAAGGCTTTAATGATAAGCTGGCCTGTATATATTTCCTCAATTTTGCCGTTGAGTTCACCAAGGTTTTTTTGGTTATCAGCAAAATATCCCTCTATTTTATGTGAGAACCTTGTGGTTACAAATAGGGAGAGTCCCAGTGTTGTAATGACAATGCTGGTAAGGATCGGGCTGATAAACGTCATAATGATAAGGGAGGCAAAAATAGTAACGACTGAGGTAATAAATTTTATCAGTCCCTCCTGCAAGCTGTCTGCAATTCGCTCAATATCATTGGTGACACGGCTTAATAGATCTCCCTTCGAGTGAGAATCGAAATACTTGAGCGGCAGGCGGTTAAGTTTGCCGCTTAATTCCTTGCGCATACTGAGCGTTAGCTGCTGCGACACGCTGGCCATTATATATTCCTCAAAATAATTAAATAACGAAGTGGCTAGATAAATAAGCAGCAGAATGCCGATGGTACCGCCCATTGTATTAATACTGACCTGAAATGCTGTTTCTGCTGCAGCAGCTGACTTGATTCCTTCGTATAGCTGGTCCACAGCCTTTCCCATTACCAAAGGAGCCGCAATCGACAGAGCGGCGCTGATCAGTACGGAAAGCAAGATCAGCAAGAGCTTTCCTCTCTGCCTTGCAAGCAGCTTAATTAAGCGAATCGTTGCTGCCTTTACATTTTTGGCTCTTTCAATTGCATCATCAAAAGTGTTATCTGTTGATTCTATGAGTTGATTAGTAGAATTTTCCATAGTATCCTCCGTTATGATGAAGCCAATTCCGCTTCGCTGAGTTGAGAAGCGGCAATCTGGCGGTAGACTTGACAATTCTGCATCAGTTCTTGATGCTGGCCGGTTCCTGTGATGATTCCATCCTCCAGCACGAGAATGCGGTCGGCTTCCATAATGGTGCTGATGCGCTGTGCTACCATAATAACAGTAGCGCGTCCAATTTCCTTTTTCAATGCTCTGCGCAGCATGGCATCCGTCTTAAGATCCAACGCAGAAAAGCTGTCATCAAAAATATAGATTTCAGGTTTGCGGATCAAAGCACGGGCAATCGTCAGGCGTTGTTTCTGTCCCCCGGACAGATTGTTTCCGCCTTGTGCAACATAGGCCTGATATCCATTTTTCAATTCACGGATAAAGCCATCCGCCTGTGCGATTTGTGCGGCCTGTTCAATTTCTGCCTGTGTCGCGTTAGCCTTTCCATCCCGGATGTTGTCTGCAATGGTTCCGCTGAAAAGAAATGCTTTTTGTGGAACAAAGCCAATTTTATCCCGAAGTTCTTTTTGGGAAAAATTGCGTATGTTCGTTCCGTTAATTAGAATACTGCCACTTTCGATCTCAAAAAAACGTGGAATCAGGTTTGCAATAGTGGATTTGCCTGAACCGGTTCCGCCTATGATTGCAGTTACCTCACCAGATTTTGATTCAAAGCTTAGATTGCTCAAAATCGGTTCCGCCGCATTGGAATACCGAAAGCTTACATTGCGAAATTCAATATGGGCATAGTCGCCTCTGGGATGTGAATTAGAGCTTTTATCTGTAATTTCAGGCGTCATGCTCAAAACCTCATCGATTCGTTCGGCACATGCCTGGGCCCGCGGAATGTACATAAACATCATCGTTCCCATAATGAGGAAAAACAGAATTAAGGAGCAGTATTCAATTAAAGCCATAATATCGCCAACCTGCATCTGCCCGTCCGCCACTCTTCTTCCGCCCAGCCACAGAATACTGATGATTCCCATGTTAATCACCAGCATGACCACAGGGAGCAAGGTTGCAATCATCTTATTGATGCGGATCGAATTGGCGGCATAATCGGTAACTGCGGTGTCAATCTTGTTTTTCTCGTGGTTCTCACGATTAAAGGCACGAATGACACGGACACCGATAATGATTTCCCTCAGGATACGGGTGATGTTATCCATTTTGATCTGAATAAACTTAAACAGAGGGATGATTTTTTTCCCCAGTAATGCAGCAATCAGCAAGAAAATAAGCATGGTTGCTACGATGATCAAGGCGATGCCCTTATCCTTTGAAAAAGCCAGAAATAGTCCTGCAACCGCCATTACCGGCGCTGGAAGCAGCATTTGCATCAGCATAACGGTTGTCTGTCCGATTAAGGTCACATCACTGGTGGTTCGGGTAATCATTGAGGCTGTGCCGATTTTATGAAAGTCGTTAATTGAAAGCGCCTGTGCCTTCATAAATAATGCTTTCCGAATGTCTCGTGCAAACCCGGAGGAAATATTGGCTGACAGTCGGGAATTTAACACTGCCGTGCCTGCTGTAAATATTGCAACCAATAACATGAATACCCCGGTCTTGATAATATACGGTATATTTCCCTGGGTCACACCGTTATTTACAATATCAGCCGTAAGGGTTGGAACATACAATGTACCCAATGTTTCTATAAAGGTAAATAGAAGCACTGTGGCGACTGAAATTTGGTATGGTTTTAAGAATTTAAAAAGTTTGAGCATACCTGTCTCCTTTTCTTGCCTTAGCCTGTCATATATTCTACAATAAGGTATACCGTAACCGGACGGTCAAGAGGTGTTTAGATATGTTATACGAAAATCCTCAAAATTATTTTACAACAGGAGAATTTGCCCATATTTGTAGAGTAAATAAAAGAAAATAAAGACTTAGATGCATTCGGCCAACAACTAGTCATATTGCTCCTGCCGATTTACGGGCCAATAGCTGGACATCACTTGATCGACGGGCTGTAAATGAAGCTTGGCTATAAATTATAGCCAAGCTTCATTTTATTCCTAGATGCACCGCAGCGATACCGCCTGTTAATTGATAAGAAGTAACTTGCTCCAGACCGACTTGTAGGAAGATATTTTGAATCACAGAGTGCTCAGGGAGGGTTCTGAGGGAGGCGGGCAGATTATAGTAAGGCTTGTTTTTATGAAACCCCAGATTGCCGATTAGAGGGAGCAGGTGTTCAAAGTACAGGAAATAAAGCTGTTTTAGAATGGGTGCGCTAGGTTTGGATAACTCTACGGATAATACGGTACCGCCGGACTTTGTTACCCGGTACATTTCTGACAGGGTTCTTGGTATATCTGCGACGTTTCGCAAGCCAAAGCCGATGGTTGTACAGTCAAAGGTATGATCTGGAAAGGGTAAATCTAAGGCATTGCTCTGCATGAGTGTTATCCGTTGGGAATAGGGCGTCTTCTTTATATTTTCTTTGGCTTGCAGCAGCATATTTTCAGAGAAGTCAAGACCGATAATTTGTCCTTGAAGCCCTGCTTTTTCTGCTAATGCAATGGAAAGTTTTCCTGTGCCGCAGCATACATCAAGGATGGACTGCCCTATTTTTATAGTTGCTTTATCAGCAGCGAAGCTGCGCCAGTAGGAATCTTGGTTTAAGGTGAAGACTGCATTGAGCAAATCATAGCGTTTTGCGATGCTGCCGAATAATTCCTGAACGAAGTCTTCTCGTCGATGTTTATCCATTTGCTCCATGATGTTCCTCCCCTTTACAAAAAAAGATTGGTTATATCATCATTATACTATAGATTTTAACCACAGAGCGTTAGGAAAAACGCCGTGAACCGCGAAGATCGCGAAGAAATGCAAAGGACACGAAGGGTTTTTCTTATTTTGTGATACAGATCATAGTACAAAAGTAAATGAATCGTTTATAATAAGAAGCAAAAGAGATAAAAGAGGGTGACAGCTTTGAAACTTTGGAATTGGTTTTGTAAGATCGGTGAGAATAAGGTCGGATATCGAGTAAAGGCTGGACAGCCGGCTCTTCCAGTCAAGCAGGTTTCAGAGCGCGTTAGCCGATCGGGAGTCGATACGGTTTGCTCCCGGATATGTGGTCATGAGAATTGTCAGTGTGGTGGGACTGTAAGAGGTCTGCATTGTGTTTGGTCCTATTATCGTTTAGACAAGCAATAAAGAAAAAATATCAAAGTCTAATCAAAACATATGAAAATATAATAAAAATATAATAAAAATGTAATAAAAAAACAAGTGCAAAGCAGGCAAATAGTGTTACAATAATGATGAGAAGTGTGTATACAGTATTATTCGATAATGAAGTGTTCTTACAGTGAAGAGAGGTCATTGCATGATATCGCGGCGTAGATTTATCAAAGGATGTATTAGTGCTATTGTTGCTGTCAGTGGTTCCCAATTGCTGTTTCAGGCTCCTACCAGCAGCGGGTCGGGGAATCGGAACATTCCTGTTTTAGTATATCATCGTGTGGGATATACCACAGATGCCCTTACGGTTACTCCAGAGAGGTTTTCTAGTGATTTAGACAGTTTGCAAGAGAGAGGCTATTATAGTATCTCCTTAGAACAATTCCAGAATTTTTTGGATGATCGCAATGTAGAAATGCCAGAGAGACCCGTTTTAATCACTTTTGATGATGGGTATTTGGATAATTTTGAACATGCGTATCCGATACTGCGAAAACATGGCATGGTTGGGAGTTTTTTTGTGATTACTGATATGCTGTGGACCCAAGACCGGCTTAGTCCTGAAAATATTGTAGAAATGTCTCAAGGCGGCATGTCTTTCGGGTCTCATACTATGACCCATAGAGATTTAGGAGCATTAGACCCCGAAGCGATTCGTGATGAGCTGGTTAATTCCAAAGCGGCATTAGAAAGTGTTTTAGGGAAAACCGTAAATGGGATTGCGTATCCTCGAGGCAGTTATAATGAGACGGTGGTAAATATTGCTAAAGAGGTGGGTTATGTAACCGGATTAACGGTTCGGGAAGGTATCTGCATCAAGGAGTCTCCAGATTTGGAATTGCGGCGTATTCCTATTTTTAAATATGATAGCGGCATCATTCATGTGATTGCGAATCGTGGACAAATGAACTTATAAAATATATTATAAATTTTTATGTTGACTAGTATTGACAAGGAAAAAGAATGCTGGTATACTAGTAAATGTGTCATCGGGAACGTGTCAACCGACACGGAGGGGTGTCCGAGCGGTTCAAGGAACTGGTCTTGAAAACCAGCGATCTCGAAAGGGGTCCGTGGGTTCGAATCCCACCCCCTCCGCCATATTTCTAATACGGAGCGATACTCAAGCGGCTCAAGAGGACGGTTTGCTAAATCGTTAGAGGTCGTAAGGCCTGCCAGGGTTCGAATCCCTGTCGCTCCGCCATTCATTATAAATTTTACGCCTTCATCTTTAAAAAGATGGAGGCGTTTGTTGTATAATGAAATAAGGTATGATCTGCACAAATGGGAAAGTTAGGTGAAAATGCATGCAACGATGGATTATACATATTGACATGGATGCTTTTTTTGCCGCTGTGGAACAGCGTGATAACGAGGCGCTGCGAGGAAAACCTCTTATTGTTGGGGGAACTGGCAATCGAGGTGTGGTTGCAACAGCTTCTTATGAAGCACGCCGTTTTGGGGTACACTCCGCCATGTCCATGGTGGAGGCGAGACGCCGTTGTCCGGAAGGGAACTTTGTGCCCTGCGACCATGCAAAATACAGCCGGGTTTCTATAGAATTACAGCGCATTTTTTCCGAGTTTTCACCAGTTGTAGAACCGCTGTCTTTGGATGAAGCATTCCTGGATGTTACAGGAATGGAGCAGCTCTATGCCAGTCCCGAAGAGATTGCTGTTTGCATAAAGGAGCGTATTGAAAGTGAGTTGCACCTTACTGCTTCTGCGGGGGTTGCTCCGAATAAGTTTTTAGCAAAGTTGGCTTCTGAGATGAAAAAACCGAATGGCCTGTTTGTAGTTTATCCAGGGGAGGAAGAGGCGATGCTGCGGAATCTGCCGATTACGTCCATGTGGGGAGTCGGTAAATCCATGGCTCAGGTTTTAAAAAACTTAGGAATCTATACCATCGGTCAGTTGGCTCAGACCAATGTGGCGTTATTAGTAAAGCATTGCGGACAGATGGCATATAAGATCCATGCGTTAGCACATGGTCAGGATGATCGACCAGTAGTCGCGGATCTTGAGCCTAAGTCCATCGGTAATGAACTTACTTTTCCTGTTGACATCATCACGGTATCTCAAATCGAAACTGAACTATTGGCCTTGGCGGAAAAAGTCGGCTGGCGGCTTAGGCAGTACGACTATAGTGGTAAAACCATTACCATTAAAGTACGTTTTGCTTCTTTTAAAACTATTACTCGCAGTAAGACCTTGTTAGACTATACCCAGTTTGATGATGTTATTTATAATGTTGCTATGGAAATATGTCATCAGATACCCATGGGAGAGGGAATACGACTGCTGGGACTCACCGTGTCCAATCTCCAGTCTGGCGGCGGTCAGCTATCTTTATTTGATCAGCAGGAAGATAAGCGTGCTGCCATGTATGAAACCATTGATAAACTGAGGAATCGATTTGGCGCAGGCATTGTGACCAAAGGACGATTGATCAATGGAAAAGAACCGAAATAAAGTGCATGCTGCTTCTAATGAGCTTGTAGCTGCCGTTCTAAAGTGAGAAGTATTTGCTTAGGTGTTAAGTTGGTAATATTCAGCATAAGAGTGCTGGGATATGAAGTAAGTTCCTCTTCGGAATCTAGCATACTATCTCCTGGTTCGGCTACACTATGATAAGTAGTCAGAGCAGCAGGATGATAGGTTGTATACAAATACGCATCAACGAACTCTCTTTGCAGGTGGGCCTGATACATGTCGATGACAGTATAGCCCTGCTGCTGCAACAAATGGGTTAGTTTTTGGTTGTTTCCTTGCAATGCGATGGTTTTGTCCATTACTATCTTCCTTTAATTTATTTCATTCTTAGTCTAGTATGTGTACTGACTTTATAGATTATAGGGAAAGATATCTTTTTATTTGTTCAAAGCAGGAATACAATTGCGAAGTAAGAATTAGATTAGAGTATGATGAAATGTTCTATGGATACAATATTTTTAGCTAAATTGTAGGGGGTTTGGTGATGATTAATAAAGAGCGTGTATTAGCGGAATTCTTTGAACTGGTAAAGATTAAATGTTCGACTCGGGAAGAACGTGAAGTTGCAGATGTCCTGAAAGTTCGTTTAGCAGAATTGGGATTAGAGGTGACAGAAGATCAGGTTGGGGAAATCATTGGTGGCAATTGTGGCAACGTGATTGCTTATAAGCCAGGAACAATACAGGATGCTCCTACTCTGATGCTCAGCGCTCATATGGACTGTGTTGAACCTTGTGGCGGGATAGAACCTCAGCTTAAGGATGGTGTGATCACGTCCGTTGGTGATACGATTCTTGGTGCCGATGATAAAGCTGGAGTTGTAGCCATTTTAGAAGCATTGCGTATTGTGAATGAAGAAAATATTTCTCACGGCCCCATTCAGGTTGTATTTACCGTAGCGGAAGAAGGCGGCTTAAATGGTGCGAAGGCGATTGATCCCGCTGCATTAAAAGCTGACTTTGGATATGCTCTTGATTCCGGTGGTGGACCTGGCGAAATTATTACGATGGCTCCCGGTCAAAATAGCATTACAGTGTTGATTCATGGCAGAAAGGCTCATGCAGGTGTAGCGCCAGAAGAGGGGATTAATGCCATTGTAGTAGCCGGTAAAGCGTTAGCCGAGATGCAGATTGGACGTATCGATTTTGAAACAACTTCCAATGCGGGTATTATTAGTGGTGGTATTGCCACGAATATCGTGCCTGATTTGGTAGAAGTAAAATGCGAGGCTCGCAGCCGAAATATGAAAAAATTAGAAGTGCAGACGCTTCATATGAAAGAAACCTTTGAGCAAGTGGCAACTGCTAACGGGGCCCAAGCCGAGGTCAAGGTAGAAACTGCTTATGGTCCCTATGTTTTATCGGAAACAGATCCTGTAGTAACTTTGGCAGTAAAGGCTGCGGAAAGTATTAGCCTCATTCCAGAAATTAAAGCTACAGGCGGCGGCAGTGATGCGAATTTCTTTAATAATTATGGTGTACCTACAGCTGTATTAGGAGTGGGTATGAGTAAAGTACATACCAAGGATGAATATATAAAAGAGATTGACTTGTATAATAGTGCGGAATTAGTGACCGCTCTCATCAAAACAGCAGCTAATATGAAAAAATAAAGTAAAGCGTCCTGTGTTTCAAATCACAGGACGCTTTATTATAAATTTATGATACTATCATTTTACGCTTTAATCCTCGCACCACTTTTAATTGATTACAGCTAGTTCTTCCAATATAATACTGGCGGTATTTTTTCGGGGACATTCCCACAGTCTTTTTAAAAAGATCATTAAAATAGCTCGGATGATCATACCCAATCATAGAGGAAATCAACGTAACGCTATAATCAGTACTAATAAGTAAAGACTGTGCTTTGCCGATCCGACGACGCATAATATATTGAATCGGCGCAAAACCAGTTTCTTGTTTAAATAAGTGTGAAAGGTAGGAAGGACTCATATGTAAAGCTTTGCAGAGCGAGCTTAATGTTAAATCTTCTAAATAATGTGCGTCAATGTATTCTTTTATATATTTCTGTAAACTATGTTCTTCTATTTCATTATTGCCTATTTTAAAGTCAATCTGATTCAATACGACCATCAGCAACGCACGTAGTAGATAATTACAAACAGCCTCTGCACTTTCATAACCTTCCGAAATTTGTTGATGCATGAGTTGGAAAAGATTCTCAATTGTTTCCTGATGGGGGCCACAATCTAAAACAGGGCAAATGCCTTTCGCAATCAAATGATTGTCTGGTAGATCCAATAATTTCAATCCACTGACAGCACAATTATATACACACATCCCGACATCAGGCGTTGCACATTCATCATGGATCACACCACTGTTATAGATTAATAAATTGCCTTGCCTGGTGTGATATAAATTACCGCCAATTGTATGAATACCCTGACCGTTATAAAGATAAACCAGTTCCAAACGATCTTCATGTGAATGCAATACTGTAGGTAAGCTGGTCTGTTGTTGATCTGCTTTACAAACGTACAACAACCGTACCTGTTTCTCGAAGCCTGGTGTAAATTTTTGTTTTACATAAAATTGTACAGCCATAATATTTTCCTTTCCATAATTATTAAAATGTATGTTTAGATCAGCATTCATATTACAGAAAAATAATAGTAGCAGGAAAATTGTATAAATTCATTATACCAATTATGGTTCAATTTTTATATATCTGCGAAGTCTTATAGTTACGGAAGCGATGTTCCAACTCTTCAAGGCTGTGTCCTTTCGTTTCTGGTACGCATAATTTAACAAATATCATGGAGATAATGCCAATCGCGACAAATATAAAGAATGCAATATACAACCCCAAGCTAAGTAAAACAGGAAAGGTTAGACCAATCAGAAAATTGGTCATCCAAACAAAGAATACGCAAATTCCCATGCCGAGACCGCGCAGTCGCAGCGGGAAAATTTCTGCAAGCAACAGCCACAATATTGGACCAATTGCTCCTTGCATAAATGCCAAAAAAATTACCGTCAATGCAAGTACGATATATGGAAGCAGAGAAGATCCAGCCATCAACATAGAAGACAGACCAATCAGGAATAATGCGGAGGTCGTTCCAGCCAGTCCGGTTAATAGCATCGGACGGCGTCTTACTTTTCCCATCAGCCATATGCCGACGCTAACGGCCACGACGGATGTCAAACCGTTGACGGTATTGCCAATTAAGGCTGCTTTTGTACTAAATCCAGCATCTTTCAAGATCTGGGTGCCGTAGTACATAATAGTATTCACGCCTGTACTTTGACTTGCAATTGCAACACCAATTCCCACAAAAAGCAGTCGGCGCACCCATGGGGTATTTAAATCTTTCCAGGTTGCTTTTTCCATCTGGGCTTCTTCGTTAACAGCAGCCTGAATTTCATTTAATTCAGCTACAGCCTTTTCTTCGGTGTGACGGGCTCGTTTTAAAACCTGCAATGCCTCACTGATCTTTCCTTTCTTAACCAGCCAACGTGGACTTTCCGGCATTCTCAGCATACCGAAATACAATACAATGGCTGGAATCGCGGCAATAACTAACATATAGCGCCAGACATGTTCGTTGTCCCCTAGTGTAACTCCAAGAATTGCGTTAAAAATAAAAGCTAGAAATTGTCCGGTGACAATCATCAACTCATTTTGCGTAACCATGCGACCCCGATTTTCCATTGGTGACATTTCTGCCAAGTAGGTGGGTACTGAAACGGAAGCACCACCTACTGCCAGGCCGAGCAAAAAGCGGCAGGCAACCATCATTTCTACATTGGGTGCCAGGGTGCAGCCAATAGCAGCAAAAAAGAACAATAGGGCTAAATGAATAATATTTTTTCGGCGGCCGTGCCGATCAGAAAGACTCCCGCCTACTAGTGATCCAAGAGCAGCGCCAAGCAGTAAAGAACTGACTACGATGCCTTCAGTAAGTGGTGTCAGATTTAATTGATCCTCTGCTGCCATATACGGTAATGCACCGTTAATCACTCCCGTATCATATCCAAACAACAGTCCGCCGAAGGTCGATATAATCATAACGGTTCGTAAAAATGATTGTGATGTTTGCTGCTTTCCAGGTTCATTTATACCCATAACTTTTCCTCCTCATACTTTAATCGATATTTTGCCAGTATAACGTACTCCTATATCTGGATGAAATAAGTTCACAAGATAAGAAAATCCAAAAAATCATTATTATAAGAATTAAAAGAAAACTCTGAATTCTAAAAAGATAAACGCTTCATTACAAATGATTAGAGAAGATAACGTACTTTTAAAAAAACTCATGCAGGTTAGGAGAAAGGTGGTGTCACTGTTTGGCAGAACACCACTTCTTTTTATTGGCTGATCGTTTGTTTCAAAGCATCCACAGATGTTGCGATACCAGCTTCTATCGACATTGTCAAATCTTCCATCTCCAAAGAAACAGGACCATTATATCCCATCATTCTTACAACGGAGAAAAATTCTTTCCACCATTTAAGATCCTGTCCGCAGCCTACAGCCACATAGTTCCAGGCGCGGGTAGCGACATCCGTAACTTCCTGGGTTTCAATCACGCCGTTAATATCAACGATGCCGCGCTCTAACCTGACATCTTTACCATGCACATGGTGAATGGCCGTTCCTAAAGCTCTTGCTGAGGCAATCGGATCAGCACCCATCCATAAAAGATGACTAGGATCAAGGTTTAATCCCACTACTGGTCCTACAGCATCGCGCAGCCTGAATAAGGTTTGAGGGTTATATACAAGCTGAGAACTAAAATTTTCCAATGCAATTTTTTCAACGCCGCAAGAGGCTGCTTTTTTTACGAGCTTTTTCCAGTACGGAATCGCTACATCATTCCATTGATAATTCAACATATCTTTTAATTCAGGCGGCCAGCTGATTGTATAGCTAATCCAGTTTGGAGTCTTATCCTCCACGCACGCTGGCGGAAGACCACTCATCATAATTACTTTTTTAACACCAAGTAAATTTGCCAGTTCCATGGTTTTTTCGGTTACTTCCTGATGAATTTTTCCCAATGACCCTGGATCTAATGGATTCCCTGAACAATTTAGTGCACACAATTCTATATTTCTTTTTTTCAGCGCATCTTGGAAATGTATCCTTTTAATTTTATCTGCCAGCAACTCATCTAACCTTAGATGGGGTGCGGGAGACCAGCCCCCAGTAGTCATTTCCACTGTGTCAATGCCCATTGCCTCAACTCGGTCCAGCATTTCTTCAAAGGGTAATTTTCCTAGGCTGTCTGTTACGTACGATAATTTCATCCCAATTCCTCCAATTCCATTCATAATTGCTGTATCTAAACTCTTATAACACTGTCATTTTTCTTATTTAAAATCTACCCAAACCGCGCCCTGATCAGCGGATCGGACACAATTTTCAATCCAGCGAACACCTTCTAATCCTGCATCAATTCCTGGATATATGAAGTTCTTTAAGAAGTCTTCATCACCACGATTTTTCGCATCCATTGCTATGGCAAATTTTAAATAGATATTAGCCCAAGATTCTGATAAACCTTCCGTATGTAATGCACCCAATCTTTCATCTTCCAATGCACTGGCATCTAAATAATCCATGCCGCGATGCAAAGTTTGATATGGCTGCCCCTGTACTTGATATAAAAGTTCATTGGGATTGTAATCGTGGAACTCTATGCTTGCTTTGGAGCCGACAATCCGTACGGTCTGAGATCCCATATACCCCGTATCAACTGCTGAAAACCATGCAGTACCAACTGCGCCGTTATCATAATGCATAAGCATATGTGCGTTATCTTCCAATGGCGACCGACTCTTGATAAAGCTTTGTCTGTCGCATAATAATTTTTCTATTTTCATATGGGGTAATAATAATTCTGAAATATAATACGTATGGGTTGATATATCACCAATAATAAAACTCGGTCCGGCAATTTTTGGATCTACACGCCATTTTGCTGCATCGCTATATTTTTCTGCAGATTCTGCAGCAGAAAAACCATGTGAATAGCGCAAGTTGACAATGCGAATGTCACCCAAATCGCCATTAGCAATCATATGACGAGCTTGTAATAAAATCTGACTGCCGGAGAAACCATAGGTTACACCAATGATTTTTCCTTTCTCTTTCGCCAGGCTTTTTATTTCCTGCACTTGTGCAGTAGTAAAAAACAGTGGTTTTTCGCAAATTACATGAAGTCCGGCATGTAAAGCTGCTTTACAAATTTCATAATGCGTACCATTTGGTGTAGCAATTGATACAACTTCAATTCCATCCGGGCGTTTGGCTTCTTCGGCAAATAAAGTTTTATAATCAGAATAACAGCGTTCTGGAGATACACCAATATTTTCACCAAAATCTTTGCCTCTTGCTGCATCAATATCAAATGCTCCAGCTACTAATTGGAATGCAGTATTATCCCTTAGAGCGCCTAGTCTGTGCTTATAGCCAACCTGCCCCGTACGTCCGCCGCCGACCATTGCCCAACGAAACGGTCGTGCAATTTTTCTTTCACCGTTTAACATAATTTCCTACCTCATTTCTTTAATTATTAGATTGCCTAAACTACAATATAATTGTACAGAACATTCAGATAAATAACCTCTAGTATCTGACTTTTCTATTTCAGAATAAATAAGGATTCTAATTTTTTATTTTGTAAAAATATCACTATTCTACTTTCTATTTTTACAGCAGTGAAAAAAATAGCAGCCTGCATTAGGCCGCCAAGTTTTTTTTGAATAATAATCGGTTAAGTGTAAGATCATATTCAAACTCGTTTTTTTATAATTTGTTTTTGAATCGAAGAAATTTACACAGCAGATAAAGGAATCTAGTAGTACTGCCCGCTGTTTTTAGTAAAGTATTGCTAATAATTTGTTCTTTAAACTGATTGGCTTTAGCGTCAGAAAGGTACATAGCAAGTAGTCCCTGGACGATTAGTTTATGAAAAGTCGGGTCAGGCAGGGTGCCGGCTTGAAGAAAAGCCTGCTCAATAAATAATGTCAGACGGGATATTACTTGGGATGAGTCAGTATAATAGGCGACAAAATTGAGATCGCCACTTTGCTGGTCTTCGGCAGTGTCGATGAAATAGTCTAATAGGATATGTAAGCCGCTAATCCAGGGAAAGTAAGCGGAATCAATTTTTGAAACTGTGCCAGAGGTGAGATTCTTATCGCTTGCAGCAGCACAGAGCATAAACATACCTAAGGTAGAGCCCGTAGCTGCGGCGAATTCCCAAGGCATAAGCTGAGGGTAGTGTTCGAGATGCTTGTGAATCCAAGTGAGCATTTTTTCTTCACGAATGCTAGGACTAAGGTGTTTATAGGTCTGTAATTCGCTGTAGAGGCAGGCTAATTTCTGGATATTTGGTTTTACCAGATCATAAGAAGGCAATGTATTTATCTTTTGCTGGCAAGTCAGTACAAGCTCTTTCAAATACCCTCCGTCTTCTTTATAAGGATAAAAAGCATAATAATCCTTAAGGCGGGCGCTGGGGTCAAGAGCATCTGTCATTGCGTAATGCAGTTGGCGAAAGGCCTGTTCATCTGTTATTCCAGCGTTATCGCACAGGTTATCTAAATAATCACTGATGGTTTGTAACGCGACGACGAGAGAAATAAAGTCTGTTTTATGTACTGCAGGGTAGAGGCTGTAAATGCTTCCTCCCTGGCAATGGAATTTTTTGTTTGCAATGCTGGCAAGAGCCTGTTCTTTAAGCTCGGGACAGGCATGGGCTATTCCTTTTGTAGACCAGTAGTGCAGTTCGCTGTCAACTAAGGGAAAGACCCTTCTGACAAAAGGAATAATTAAAGAGAGTACTCTATAGAACTTAGCAAAGAAATTCATAATAGCCTCCTTATTGCGAACGAATATAGTTTATTTTAATATTATTTTGATTTAAAAGTAAAGCTTCAAAGCTGTATGTTGTCAAAATGTTGTTAAAAAGCCTGCATTCTTTTGAGAGTCAGTCCGGTTTTGTATCTTGACATCCGGAGAAATAAAGAAGAAAAGGCACAGCGTTTTGGCTATGCCTTTTCTTCTTTATTCTATAAGGAGGCTGTTGAGACCGCTAATTCTAGACCTGTCTCACGTTTAAACCATTTGCTGTGCTTCTTTACTGCCTGCAGTTCCAATAATAATTCTTGTTTGGTTGTTACAATCAGCTGTGCTTGTTTTTTTGAGATGTTCGTTGTGACTTTTTCTACCAGACTCATTTGCGTAGTATCTAAACCTTCCGCCAAAGCTAGCAATAATGCGAGTTTTCGAGCTGTTTGCCAGTTGGCTGCATCTAGAAATTCATTATAAATTCTGTTATAAGAATATTTTACCGAAGGACTGTGATGCCAGCCGGCAATGATTGCGGCCATGATTTGCTCGCGGTGGGAAAGACCAAATAAACGGGCATTTTCTATTAAATAAGCGCTATGTCGTGCATGGTCATAATAACTCACTGTAATGCCAATGTCATGTAATAAAGCGGCTACTTGCAAGAGTGTTCTGTTGCGCGGCTGTAAGCCGAGTATTTCCTGCCAATCATCAAATAGGCCATTAGCTAGCTTTGCTACCTGACCCGCGTGCTCTGTATTGCCGCTATAGAATGACAGCATATTGTCTGTGCTATGGGAAAGCGGATCTAACAGCTCTGTTTGCCCAGTTTGGGAAAGATAATATTGAAGAAATAATCCTTCCCTTACACCACAGCTGCTAATAATTAACTGTGTACTATCGATTGTTTCAAATAAGTGTTTAACAATGGCTAAACCTGAGATAATAATATCAGCACGTTCACTGCTGAGACCCGCTATTTTGCGGCGCTGAGCACAGGACATTTTTATGACGTCTTCCCATAAGGAGTGGAAGGAAAGAGAGCTGGTACGGTAGTTGTGCAGCTTTAATAAAGGATAATGATTTCTTTTTTGTTCCATTTTTCCAATGCTGCGGGCGGTTCCGCCAATGCCAATTAGAGGGAGAGCAAGGTGTTTCAACCAAGGTACTTTAGCAAGCTCCTGGGATAAAAAATCATCAAGTTCTGCTAATTGAGCCTCTGTTGCTTTGTTTTCCAGTTTAAAGCGTTCTGTTAACGTAACCGCCCCAAAGGGCAAACTAATTACTTCTTTAGCTTTGCGGTTCTTTATCAATGTTAATTCTGTACTGCCGCCTCCTAAGTCAAATAATATGGCATCTGTAACATCAAGGGTATTAATAGCTCCTAAGTAACCTAATTTTGCTTCCTCTTCTCCGCTAATGATGCTAATGGAAATGCCAGTTTCTTTTTGAATTTTTTTTACAAATTCTGAGCCATTCACGGCATTACGCAGTGCTGCTGTTCCTACGCCTAGAATTTTATCCGTTTTGAAGATTTGACACATATGAGCGAAGCTTTTTAGCAGGCTCATTGTACGAGACATGGCCTCTGGCTGCAGCCGACGATTTTTATCGGCCTCTTGTCCCAAACGAACCGCATCTTTTTGATGATAAATTAGATTGTAGGAACCATTAGCATAGATTTCGACGATAATAAGGCGAGCAGAGTTTGATCCTAAATCGATAATCGCGATACGTTGATTCATGAAATCTTTTCTCCTTTGTACAGGGTGCAATTCTTTTATAAAATATGTATTAGCAATATTTTAGGAAAATCCTCTGCCTAAATAGTAATTTACGAAAGATTATTATGATAAAATAAATGTTATAAAATTTAGATAATTGAGAAAAAAAGAGCTGATTTATAGAAATTTTAATGGATTGAAAGCATATTCTTTTATAATTTTCTTAATTAACGGATTGTTAAGTTATTGTAAATTTATTCAAATACAGCTCTTATACTAGAGGAAACGGCAGGTAATATAAGGAATTATGTCGAAAGAAAACTACTACAATGAGTTAATGAGTTAAGCCAAATTTCAAATTCTGAGATAGGCAGGTTGAAGCCATGTTTGATAAACAAGAGAATTTCTTAAATAGGGAGTTAAGCTGGCTGAAGTTTAATCATCGGGTTTTAGAAGAAGCAAATGATCCTGAAAAACCTTTGCTGGAACGATTAAAATTTGTGGCGATTGCCAGTTCTAATCTGGATGAGTTTTTTATGATTCGTGTTGCTGGACTGAAACAGCAAGTGGAAAGCGGTATTGGTAAGAGAGATCCTGCAGGGTTTAATGCAGCACAGCAGCTTCAGTTAATCGATGAAGCAGTGCGGGAGATGGTGCGGCTGCAGTATTGGTATCTAAAGAAGATTCTTGGTGCTATGCAAAATCATGATATTTATGTAAGTGATGTGGAGAGCTTATCGGTTAGCGGGCGGCAGTGGGTAGAAGAGCATTTTTATAACACGATTTATCCATTGCTTACTCCATTAGCGGTAAATGCCAGTCATCCATTCCCTCTATTGGCTAATCGTAGCTTAAATCTGGCAGTGCTGCTAACGAAGGGAAAAGAGGAGCTGCAGACAGCAATTCTTCCCGTTCCCAATGCACTGCCACGAATTATTGAAGTGCCTGACCAAAGTGTTGGCAAACAATTTGTATTATTAGAAGACATTATAAAAAAACATTGTTCTGAGTTATTCTGCGGCTATACGATTAAGGATATTGTAGCCTTTAGCATTACGCGTAATTCGGATTTGTTAATTGATGGTGAAGGTGCCGAAGATCTGCTGGCCGAGGTAGAAAAATCTCTGCGTCAGCGTAAACGGGGCGAAGCAGTACGTTTGGAAATGACCAAAACAAACAAATCTTTTTTAAAAGAGTTCTTGCTGGATATATTTAATATGGATGAACAGGATTTGTATGAAGTGACAGGTCCCATTGATATATCTTGTTTTATGAAGGTCATGGACCTTCAAGGTTTTGATGACCTGCGTTATGAGCCCCTCATTCCACAGATTCCCATCGGATTAAACGATGCAGAGGATCTATTTGACGTGATTCGCGAGAAAGATATTTTACTGCATCATCCTTACGAATCTTTTATGCCTGTGGTGAACTTTATTCGTCAGGCAGCAGTTGATCCTAAAGTGTTAGCGATTAAGCAGACTTTATATAGAGTGAGCGGTAATTCTTCCATTGTCCGCGCTCTGGCTCAAGCTGCTGAAAATGGGAAACAAGTTACGGTTGTAGTGGAAGTTCGAGCTCGTTTTGATGAGGAAAACAATATTTTATGGGCCAGAAAATTAGAAGAATCTGGCTGTCATGTAATTTATGGATTGTTAGGTCTCAAGGTCCACGGTAAAATGGCATTGATCATTCGGCAGGAAGAAGCTCGTATTAAGCGGTATGTGCACATGGGAACGGGAAACTATAATGACATTACAGCCCGCATATATTCTGATATGAGTCTGTTTACTGCCAATGAAAAAATAGGAGCGGATGCTTCAGATTTTTTTAATATGCTGTTGGGGTATTCAGAACCGCCATCGTGGAAGAAGCTGGTAGTTGCTCCTGTTGGTTTGCGAGAGAAAATAAAAGAGCTGATTGATCGGGAAATTGCTTTGGCTCAAGAGGGAAAAAACGGCCATATCATTGCTAAAATGAATTCTCTGCTGGATAAGGATATTATTCTTAAATTGTATGAGGCTTCTAGCAAAGGGGTTAAAATTGATCTTATTATTCGTGGAATTTGTGCTCTAAAACCAGGGATTGAGCATGTCAGCGAGAATATTAAGGTGCGAAGCATTGTAGGACGTTTTTTGGAGCATCATCGTATTTTATATTTTAAAAATGGTGGCAGGGAAAAAATTTATTTATCCAGTGCGGACTGGATGAATCGTAACTTAAGTGAGAGGATCGAATTATTATTTCCCATTGATAATCCAGAAATTCTAGAACGAATTAAAAATATTTTACATATTATGCTAAAAGATAATCGTAAAGCGTATATGATGAAAAGTGACGGAACCTATCGGCGGGTATATCGCCGGGGTAAGATCGTTAATAGTCAGCAAAAATTATATCAAGAAGCACAAGAACGAGCTGGTGGTGCAGATTTTTAAAGAACAAGGCCTATACTTTCGTATAAGCCTTGTTTTATCTTGATTTTCTCTTCATTTCACTAGTTATCCCCATAGTTATGCACAAAAGGATAACAAATGTGGATAACTATGGGGACATATTCTGATTTTCACTTCAAAATGAGGGAATTTTATAGCTTCATGAGGAATAAACATGTGGATAAAAGGATGTGGATAAAGTTATCCACATCCTTTTATCCACAATTAGAGAACGAAATAATAAAAATACTTGACTTTAGCTATATAACTATGGTAAGATGTTTTTTGTCGACGGGACAAGGGTTCCATTGAAGGAATGACTCCGTAGCCCAGCTGGATAGAGCGCTTGACTACGAATCAAGAGGTCGCAGGTTCGAATCCTGCCGGGGTCACCATTTTTTGTTGCTGATTATATTTTGCGCCCGTAGCTCAGGCGGATAGAGCAACGGTTTCCTAAACCGTGTGCCGGTGGTTCGAGTCCTCCCGGGCGCACCATTGTATTTTGTGTGGTGAACCGGATAGTGGATGATGATTATTATATGGGATTAGCATTAGAGGAAGCACAAAAGGCTTATGAGATTGGTGAAGTGCCGATTGGAGCTGTGCTTGTTCTGGATAGTCAGATAGTGGCTGCAGGACACAATATGCGTGAAAGCTGGCATGATGCTACGGCTCATGCTGAAATGATTGCTATTCGGGAAGCTTGCCAAAAGCTTGGACGATGGCGTTTGACTGGACTTACATTGTATGTTACGATAGAACCTTGTCCGATGTGTGCTGGTGCGTTGGTCATGAGCCGTATTGACCGATTGGTTTACGGCAGTGCTGATGTGAAAGCAGGGGCAATTGAATCGATTTTTAATATAGCGCAAAATGATGCATTAAATCATTCCATGGTGGTTACATCGGGAATACGTAGAGACGAATGTGCGCAAATTATGAAAGATTTTTTTAAACAACGGCGAAAAAAGAATAAGAACCATATAGATACCTGAGACATGAGCATTGAAGTAGATCAGGTCACGGAGAGGTGGCTGAGCTGGTCGAAGGCGCTCGACTCGAAATCGAGTAGGCGGGAAACTGTCTCGTGGGTTCGAATCCCACCCTCTCCGCCATAAAGTCAATCATACCAGAAGTTGTAACTGCTTGCAGTGAAGACTTCTGGTTTTTTATTTTGGTGGAAAGATGTTCTAGAAGACCAAATCTAGTTTTTTGTATGAATAATTTAGTAAAATGTCAAAATATACACCTTTTAGGAGAGGTAATGATTTTCAAAATGGTTTATTCTAATGGTAAGTATATTAAAAAGAAAAAACTTCGGTAGTTGTATGATGGTTAGCGGTGCAGCAAGAGTGGATATATACAAAATGAAACTATTTCAGAGCAAGGTCAAGCAGATAAAAAACAGAATGGGATTTGGAGGTAAAAAGCATGATTATTTTTGATGAGGCTGTTGTTAAAAAGATACTGTTAGAAGAAGGGTATTCAGATGAGGGTGAGATCGACATGATATTTAATGAATTAAATATCATTGATGCAAGTTTACAAAGAGTACTTGATACCTATCTGGCAGATCGAACAATCGTAGATGAGTTTAAGGTGGAAGGTCTAACAATACATATAATCATGGAAAAGTTTAAATGTGATTTTTGGAAGGCACTAGGCTTTATGAATACAAGTATTTCAAATCATCAATTGGCTAGGGAGCTATATGATATGTAGCCAATTGATTGGATGGATTCATTATGCGATAGATGGGGAGCCATGAAAAAGCTGGATGATATGAAACATACTACCAGGAGTTGCAGCTGCTAGCAGTGAAGACTTCTGGTTTTTATGTCCATAATCACTGGTAAAGGCAGTGGCAGCACCTTGGGAAGGTGTCTGCATGTTAAGCCAGTATTTTAGCATCAAATGTTTAAGGCACAAAGAAACTGTCCATTTAAAAAAGTTTGCTTCATCAAAGATAAGAATCATAAAGAGTCCTATTGTCATGCAGGATTTTGTATAGACTTGGCAAATAGAAGGAATATAGATATTGAGATAAAGATAGAGGTGTTGAAGATGAGTAAACCGAATGTAGTGGTCATTGGTGGACTGATGACTCCAGCATTAGAACGACTGCAAAATTTTTGCAGTATTAAGCAATGGAAGAAAGAAAATGACATTCCCCGAGATATTTTATTGGAATGGGTTGCCGATGCTGAAGGTCTGATTGTAAATAATAGTGTGGCAGTAAATGAGGAATTGTTACAGAATGCACCGAGGCTCAAAGTGATTGCTCAGATGGCTGTGGGATATGACAACATTGATATTGAAGCTTGTTCGAAATACAATGTACCCTTTGGCAATACGCCGGGAGTTCTTGTTGATACTACTGCTGACCTGGCATTTTCTCTTTTGTTATGTTCAGCACGGAGAATTCATGAAGGATGGGATTTTGTAAGGGAAAACTCTTGGGCTCTCGGTCATAAGTTATCTTTTGGTATTGATATTGCCGGCAAGACTCTCGGAATCGTCGGTATGGGGCAAATTGGAGCTGCAGTTGCTCAAAGAGCAAAGGCATTTGGCATGAATGTGATCTATTATAATCGGAATCGCCGTCATGATGATGACAAGATTGGTGCAGCATATCAATCTTTTGAGACTCTATTGAACAAAGCCGATGCGATCATCGTCTTGACTCCTCTGTCTCAAGAGACCAGAGGTTTATTTGGTAGGGAAGAGTTTCGTAAAATGAAATCTACAGCCTATTTCATTAATGTATCAAGAGGTCCTGTAGTGGATACCGATGCATTGGTAGAGGCCTTGCAAACAGGGGAAATTGCTTATGCGGCCCTTGATGTTACTGATCCGGAACCGGTGGCCCGGGATCATCCCTTGTTGACGCTTTCCAACATTCTCATTACACCTCATATCGGCAGCGCAACGGTAGAAACTCGTACTGCAATGGCACAGCTTACCGTCGATAATCTTCTTGCAGGATTGGAAGATAAGCCTCTGGCAGCGTGTGTGAATGCAAGCAGGATCATTGGAAAAGAATGAGAATTATTTTTAACTGTATTTGGATTGTTTAATTTCATCCCAATCAGGTAATAGTATCAATGATCGCATAGCGATATTAAAAGGTGAGGGGATGGAATGTTGCCTTCTGCTTATTGGTACTATGGATTAATCATCATAAGCCTGGTTCTTGTAACAGCATCGTTCATTTATAAAAGGGACTGGAAAATTTTAGTATTGCATTTGCAGACAAGTGCTGTGATTCACCCCTTTGAGATCATCGTTTTAATCGTATTGAATGGATATCAATACTTACCTGGTATTTTGCAGGATGCAAGGCTGGATAACTACTTAGGCTCCTATATATCCAATACATTGATTGTACCGGCTTCTGCTGTTGCAATCAATGCTTTTTCAATTTCCTGGAACCATATAATTGGTATTGCGGCTGTTTTTACGGGGATTGACTGGTATTTTACAGAAATAGGAATCTATCAGCACTTCTGGTGGAAATCTTTTTATACTGGGATTGGGCTTTGCATTCTTTATGCAATTAGCAGATGGATTTGGCGAGGGCTGCATGACAAGGAGCCTTCTTTAGCTTTTAGGCTCCTTACCATTTATATGATATATGCATTCATCCACAACTTAATAGTCTTTACTCTGAATAAAGGGGGACAATTATTCAGATTTCATGTTAATTGGTTCTTAGATTCAGAGAAAGATCATCAGCTTTTTTTCGCTCTCCATTTAATGATCACTAGTATGATTATTACGATGTGTATCGGCCTGGAATTACGATTTCGTTATCGGCTAATGGGGATCGTTATTTTAGTTCTATTCAACTGGTTTCTTGGGCAATATCATATTTTTGTTCCCTCTGGGGGAAACATTTCAGCAGTCCATCTCATCTTAGTTTCCGTGCTGGCACTACCCTTAACCGGTCTCCTTTTTAAACTAACTAAATTAAAATATTTATTTCCGTAAGATAAGAATTTCAGAATCATAGTTATTTTTTAGTATATAGAAAGCGGGAGAAGAAAATTGAAGACAAAAGAAATCGTCTCGGCGGCTCTATTTATTACATTGAGCTTTATTGGAGCTAATATTAAGATTATGGGGAGCATTGCTTTTGACTCTATGCCGGGCTTTTTGGGAGCATTGCTGCTTGGTCCGGTCTATGGTGCTTTCATTGGTATGATAGGACATTTTTTGACTGCGCTGCTGTCTGGATTTCCATTATCTTTTCCTGTTCATATTGTCATTATGATCGATATGGCAGCAACAATGGTAATTTTTAGTCTTGTTTACCGCAAGGTGGCAGAGGAAGAGGATTTTTCTCTAAAAGCAATCACCCTAGCGGGCGTCTTGGGAGTTATTATGAATGGACCAGTCTCACTGCTCATGCTGACTCCATTGCTGCTTCCGGCAATCGGGCTAGCAGGAATGATAACGCTTTTGCCTGTGGTGTCAGGAGTTGCGGCACTTAATATTGTCCTTGCATGCCTTGTATATAAGTTGCTGCCCAATAGGATAAAAAAGGTTAGGAAGAAGATATGAAGGTACAAAAAGTAAGAGATTTGACGTTGATTGATTTGGATCAGGAAAAAACCATAGTAGTTGCTTGTGACAGCTGTGGCGGAATCGGAATGAAAGAGTATGATGTTCTTAAGGTTTCGCCTTTTGTTACTGGAAAGTACACCGCAAGAGTTGCTCTTTTTGAGATTCTGTGTTCAGGGGCAGAGGTTGTTTGTTTGGCTAATACCATTTGCAATGAAATGGAAGTCACAGGTAAGAAGATCATAGCCGGTATTGAAGAAGAATTAGAAGAGGCTGGGATAGGTAAGATTGTATTGACGGGAAGTACAGAAGAAAATTTTGCAACTTTTGCAACTGGTTTTGGAGTTACTGCGGTAGGAATTGTTGAGAATAAAAATCTAAAAGTGAATAATGTTAAGCAGGATGCTTTGCTGATCACTATTGGGAAACCCAAAGTTGGAGAAGAAGTACTAAAAAGTGAAAAAGGGGGTATCGCCGGTTATCAATTGATAAAAACGTTGCTTGGCTCTGAACGTGTATATGAATTGGTTCCTGTAGGTTCTAAAGGAATCTTGTATGAGGCGAATCAGTTAGCTGAAAATAATAATATGCAATTGGTTTTACATAGTGGGATACAAATCGATATTCATAAATCTGCAGGACCAAGTACTGTAGTTGTAGCAGCAATGGAAGAGGCTTTATTCTATCAAATGGATCTTCCGGGAAGTATCGAAGTAATTGGAATGCTTCGACATGTAAAGCGTTAATAAAAAAGATAATGAACCGCGAAGGTCGCGAAGAAACACAAAGAACAGGTCGGAATCGTATGGACATTCCGACCTGTTCTTCACCGTCTTCGCGCCTTCGCGGTTCAAAATGTTTATTTTTTTAGTAATAGCAAATATAATCTCTATAAATCAAGCAGATCAATAGCCGTCATGGCCATCGCTTTCGCTCCTATTAATAATCGCTCCTGAGCATAGGGTGATCCTGTTGCTGCGGCAAATTCCGGGGTGTGTGCTGAAAGGCTGCTTCCAATGAAAATATCGGGATGGATGGTAGGTGCCGCATGACTGACATTACCCACATCGGTGGAGCCATCGGCATCATTTGGTTCTAACAGGGTAATTTTTTCACCCAGCAAGGTCATATTTTCTTGGAAGAATTTCATTAACTCAGGATCATTGATCAGCTCTTTGAACAAAGGCTCATAATGTACAGCTTCAACCTTTGTATTTGTAGCAAGTGCGATGCCATCAGCCAGCCTTCGTACGGCAGGAATAACGGTTTCTTCCAAATAGTGAGATGATAAAGCCCGTATGGTGAATTTCCCTTCTGCCTCATCCGTTACAATGTTAGGAGCTGTTCCTCCTTTGGTGATAATTCCTGCTAAGATGGTTTCTTGCGTAAAGGTTTGGCGTAAGGGTTTAATGCCCTGATAAAACATGATAAGGGCATCTAAAGCGTTAACCCCTTTATTTGTTTTGCTGGCTACATGGGCAGGGCGTCCGTGAAAGGTTACTTTTAAGGGATGAGTGGCATAAGACGTGCCCCCCATGTTGTTACTGTCTCCAGGATGAATAATGAGGGCTGCCCTTAAGTCATCAAAGATACCATCGGCAGCCATGGAGACTTTAGCACCGCTGGTCTCCTCTGCAGGGCAGCCAATCAAATAGGAAACGGCCCGGTCTTTTGCCACCGCTGCAAATGCTGCTGCTGCACCCCAGCTCATAGCAGCAATGAGATTGTGTCCGCAGGCGTGACCTAGTCCTGGCAGCGCATCATATTCAGCGAGAAAAGCAATTTTAGGTCCGGTAGTTCCTTTGCGGGCAATAAAGGCCGTTTCGTAACCGCTAATATTTTTTTTTGCAAGAAAACCTCGCTTTTCAGCTGCGCTGATAAGTCGTTGAGCTGCCTGGTATTCCTGACCGCTCAGTTCAGGATTTTTGTGTAAGAACAGGCTCATATCAATAAGCTCTGGAGCCATGGCATCCACTGCGGCAATGACTTGTTCTTTCCATACTTTTTTATCCATGATTGTCTTTCACCTCAGTTCCCCAGTCTTTAATTCGTAGTGGCGGTTTCAATAATTTCGAAGTTGTTTAAAAAAGAATTGAGTACCCCTGTGACTCCTAATGGAAGCGTTGCTTTATCAGCAGTATGCCCAAAATGCAAATGATAGAGGACGGGTTTTTGTAAATCTCCTAAACGATCCCGCAAGACTTCTTCCACAGTGAAGTCAGGAGGTTCTAATTCTAATTCACAGTTGGCGCATACATCGAATACAATTCCTGCTGTATCTTGCAGTTTACCAGCTAACAGCAATTGGGTCAGCATTCGGTCTATGCGGTAGGGGGCTTCCGCGACTTCTTCCAGACACAGAATTTTCCCCCGGGTATCAATTTCATAAGGGGTTCCAAGAGTGGCGGTAATGAGGCTTAAGTTTCCTCCTGTCAGTTGTCCCTGGGCCTCTCCCTGGGCGATAAAGCTGGGCGGCAATGAATCAGCAGGGTTTAGAATGGAACCGAGAGGCGCAGAAACGGTAATCGCTCGGGATAAATAGTCCCAAGTATAATCCGACAGACCTTTGCCCATATCGGATCCCACCATGGGGCCGTGAAAGGTAACGAGACCTGTCTTTTGCCTGATACTTGTGTGCAGGGCGGTTATATCACTATAGCCAACAAATACTTTAGGATGGGTGCGTATCATGTCATAGTCTAATAATTCCAATAGCCGCATGGTACCATAGCCGCCCCGCAAGCAAATAATGCCGTCAATGGCAGGTGATGCAAACATCGTATTGATATCCGCTGCCCGCAAGGCATCTGCTCCTGCTAAATATCCGAAGGTTTGGTCGACTGTTTTACCTAGATGAACATAAAAGCCTTGTGCTTCTAACCATGCGATACCTGCCAGGGTGGACTCTTCATCCCCAGGGCTGGCGGGAGCAACCACACCGATCGTGTCTCCAGGCAAAAGGCGCTTCGGTTTAATTTGAGGAATAGAAAAAATAAGATCACCTCCTATATAATTTTTTGAGCAAAAATACGAAACGCGAAGGCGCGAAGAGGCGAAGTTAAGAGGTCGAGTATGTTTACTTCGTGTTCTTCCTCTTCTTCGCATCTTCGCGTTTCAAAAGATCTTATTTTTAACGCGCAGTATTTTCTTACTTCTCTATATATGCAGTTTTGAAATCAGCAAGACCAAGTACAGACCAGAAATAGCCTTTTACATAGGGTCTCGCCACATATGGCTGGGTTGTGTAGTAAATGGGAAGGATCACTGCATCATCAAAGAGAACTTTCTCTCCATCATGCATGGCCTGCATGCGAAGGCTTTGATCCATTGTGGATTGGGCAGTTTCGATCAGGTTATTATATGCTGGATTCTTGTATTTGGCATCATTGCCGGGATCTTTAAATACATCCATAAAGGTCATGGGATCTGCATAGTCACCGACCCAGGAAGCCCGGGCAACTTGGAATTCACCTTGGGTTCGTGATTCTAAGAATACTTTTGATTCCTGATTGGTTAAGCTCGCGGATACACCCAAGTTCTGTTTCCACATTTCTTGAATCGCTTCGGCAATGGATTTATGCATCTCGCCAGTATTAAACAGAATAGTAATGGGAGGCAATCCTTGTCCGCCGGGGTAGCCGGCTTCCGTCAACAGATTTTTAGCTGACTCGATATCTTCAATGGTATAATTTCCGCCTTCTTCACGAAAATCTTTACCAGTAGAAGGATTCGTAAGACCTGGCGCCACCCAAGCATAAGCTGGTTTTTTCCCGCCTTTGATTACATTTTTTACGAGTGCATCGCGATTAATGCCCAAGGTAAGAGCTTTACGTACTTTAGGATTGTCAAAGGGAGCTTTTTGGGTATTAAATACATAGTAATAGGTGCCTAAGTAAGGTGCTATTTGGAGAAGTCCCTCTTTATTCAGGCGGTCATGCTCTACAACAGGCGGTTCCACCATCATATCAACCTGTTTATTTTCGATCAGCGACAGCCGGGTAGATTGAGAATCACTAATTGGCCATTCCATTTTTGTTAATTTCACAGCCGCTGCATCCCAGTACTGATCATTTTTCGCAAAATGAATTTGACCACTGTGAACCCAATTGATTATTTTGAAGGGACCATTACCAACTAAGGTATTCACTTCGTTGGCCCATTTGTCAGGACTGGCAGTTATTGTTTTTGGATGAACTGGATAAAAGGCATGAAAGGCTGCTAAACTTAGAAAATAGGCTGTAGGTTTTTCTAAGGTTACTTCCAGGGTATGCTCATTTAGGGCTTTCACTCCTACAGTATCAGCTGCTGTTTTCTTTTCATTGTAGGCTTGGGCGTTTTTTATGGAGAATAACATATAGGCATTTTCAGAAGCAAACTCCGGATTTAAGACTCGCTTCCAGGCAAACTCAAAATCCCCTGCAGTTACAGGATCACCATTGGACCATTTTGCATTCTGGCGTAAATAAAAAACATATTTAAGACCATCAGGAGTAACCTCCCAGCGTTCGGCCACGCCAGCTGCAGGTTGGTCTTTTGCATCCAGGCGGGTCAGACCTTCAAAAATCTGCAGTTCGACTAGGGATTCTGGAATGGCTGTGGACTTAGCAGGATCTAAGGTTGCCGGTTCTGCCTCTAAGGCATAGCGAAGCACCTGCTCGTTGCTGTCCGATTTACTGCAGCCTACCGTTAGGCTAAGGAGCATTACTAGCATCATCATAGCTAGAAGGATTTTCTTATACATTGTTTTTCCCCCTTAGTGTCAAAATAAAATTTTCAAAAACAGCTATATAGCTGTAAGCAGGCAAAAGTTAGTTATGCTCATAGTTACTGTCCTATCAGGAATGAATGACTTGCTAGAGAATCTTAGTTGATTTGAGCAAGCCCAAAATGTTCGTATATTACCTTGCCAAGAGCGGCAACTAGCTGAAGTCCTTCTACATTAGCGGGAAGATCAGCAGTCATGATGCAAATGATATAAGGACCGCCGGGTAAAAAGAGGATTCCTCCATCATGTTCTACCCCAGGGAGGGTTCCTGTTTTGTGAGCAATTACTATTTCTTCTGGTAGGAAGAAGGGCAATTTATCCCTAACCTGCTGCCTGGATAAAATATCGATCATTAGTTTGCCATAATCAGCAGGAAGATGGGAGTGATCGTAGATTATTGTTAATAAACGTATAATATCTGCTGAGGAGGTTTTATTTTCCTGACCTGCAGCGGCGGCGGCAAAATCCATCATTTGGCGGCGCAGTACTGTTGATTTTAATCCCAAACGCTCCATGGTTTGGTTGATCGCGCTCATACTAAGAAGATCAATGAGCATATTGGTTGCCGTATTATCACTGAGGATAATCATTAAGGTGACAAGTTCTCGAATCGTCATAGAGATACCGGGCCGCAGTTCTTTTAGAATACCAGCTCCATCTACGCGCAGTTCATCCTTTACAATCAGAAGCTGTTCAAGGTCGATTCTGCCGGCTGCTGCCTGGCGCATTGCTTCATACATGATAGGAATTTTAATCATGCTTGCCGCGGGAAAGACCATATCAGGGTTTATTGTGAAATGCTGTCCACTGGAATGATTTAGAATCACCATTCCCCAGCGGCCCCTGTATGCTGCTAAGGTAGCTTCGATTTTTTTTTGCAATTCTTTCATTATTTTCTCCTAAATCGTAGAGTCTTTTAAATGCTTTTTGAAATGAGATGGCATGCTGCCATGTGACCGGCTCCGATATCTTGCAAGACGGGTTCTTGCTCAGAACATAAGGTCATGACGTGGGGACAGCGAGAGGAAAATCGGCAGCCGGCAGGAGGATTAAGAGGACTTGGAACATCGCCTGTTAAGGGAATACGCTGCCGATTGGCCTCTGCTAACGGATCTGGAATGGGTATAGCGGATAGCAATGCCTTAGTATAAGGGTGCTGAGGTCTGCGGTATAATTCAACGCTATTGGCCAGTTCCACAATTTTACCGAGATACATGACCGCCACCCTATTGCTGATATGTTTTACCATGGCTAGGTCATGAGCAATAAACAAATAAGTCAGTCCTAGTTCGTCCTGCAAGCGTTCTAATAAATTAACCACTTGGGCTTGAATCGAAACATCTAAGGCAGAAATCGGCTCATCGCAAATGAGAAAACTTGGCTCTACCGCCAATGCACGGGCAATGCCGATTCGCTGCTGTTGTCCGCCGCTAAACTCATGAGGAAAGCGGCTCGTATGCTCTGCACTGAGTCCCACCATTTGCAAGAGGTTTAGAATTCTCTCTTTTCGTTCCCCGGAGGAAGCTAACCTGTGGATGTCCAGGGGCTCACCGACGATGTCACTTACCGTCATGCGAGGGTTTAACGATGCATAGGGATCTTGAAAAATCATTTGCATTTCACGTCGCAATTTCTTTTCTTCCATTAGATGATTGATATTTTTTCCATGAAAGAGAATTTCTCCAGCGGTAGGTTTATACAATTGAAGAATTGTTTTTCCTGTGGTGGATTTGCCGCAGCCGCTTTCGCCCACGAGGCCAAGAGTCTTGCCTTTTTTAATGGAAAAACTCACGTCATCTACCGCTTTTAGGTAAGAAGCAGGGCGTCCCCAAAAATCGGTGTCGGTAATGAAATACTTTTTAAGATTACGCACTTCCAATAGCGCTGTCTGTTCCATTAGGCTGTTGCCTCCCGTTTTGGCTTAGGTGCATCGGGATGCTGCAGCCAACAGTGTACCATATGCTCCTTAGTCAGCACTGTTGTTTCAGGATAATGCTCCTGACAGATAGACATGGCGTGAGTGCAGCGGGGATGAAAGGGGCATCCGGTGGGTGGTGACAAAAGATCAGGAGGCTGGCCGGGAATGATCGCGAGTTTTTGTTTCTGTATCATATCGATGCGAGGTAAGGATTGTAAGAGTCCCCAAGTATAAGGATGCTGGGGCTGGTGAAATATGTCCATTGCCGTACCTGCTTCTGCAATTTTACCTGCATACATTACAATGACACGGCTGCACAGACTGGCAATGGCCCCAAGATCATGGGAAATTAAAATTATGGAGGTATTTAGTTTCCCCTGAAGATCTTTCATTAAATCTAAAATTTGTGCTTGTATCGTAACGTCCAGGGCTGTAGTAGGCTCGTCGGCAATCAATAGTTTCGGATTACAGGAGAGGGCCATGGCAATCATGACCCGCTGGCGCATACCGCCGCTGAATTGATGGGGATATTCTTTAATCCTCTCCTCGGGAGATGGTATGCCGACCAGACGCAGCATTTCTATCGCCCGTGCATAGGCAGCCTGTTTATTCATATGCTGATGCAGCTGCAGGGATTCACCAATCTGCATTCCAATCGTAAGGACCGGGTTTAATGACGTCATAGCATCTTGAAAAATAATACTGATATCATTGCCCCTGATTTTTGACATTTCTTCCTCAGATTTCTGCAATAGATCATCTTTTCCAAAAAGGATTTTGCCTTTGGCATAGCGGCCAGGAGGCGTAGGAATAAGCTGCATAATGGAATGGGCAGTAACACTTTTGCCGCAGCCTGATTCGCCAACGATGCCGATAGCTTCTCCTGGGTAAACCTGAAAACTAATATTATCCACTGCCTTTACTTCACCTGCATAGGTATCAAAAGACACGGTTAATTCTTCTACTGTAAGCAATGGGTTACTATTCATTCTATACCTCCTAACGCCGTACTCTGGGATCTAAGGCATCCCGCAGCCCATCCCCTAAAAAATTAAATGCCAGCATGGTGATGCTGATTGCCATAGCTGGGAAGAACAATTGGAACGGATAGGAGCGCAAACTGGTAATTCCCTCAGAGGCCAACACTCCCCAGCTGGCCATAGGAGCGGCAACTCCTAAGCCAATAAAGCTTAAGAAGGCTTCGGTAAAGATGGCTTCGGGAATCGCCAGTGTCATGGTAATGATAATGGGACCCATACTGTTAGGAAGCAAATGGTGGAATAAAATTCGCCAGCTGCCTGCTCCAAGAGTTCTTGCTGCAAGTACATAGTCTTGTTCTTTCAGACTCAGAATCTGACCGCGGACAATCCGTGCCATGCGCAGCCAGTACGCAATGCCCAATGCGATAAAAATATTGATTAGGCCAGGTTCTAAGACTACCATTAGCAATATTACATACAGCAAGACAGGTATACCATATAAGATGTCAACGATATTCATCATGACTTTATCAATACGTCCGCCCAAAAATCCGGCGATACCTCCATAAATTACACCGATGGTAAGATTTAGGATGCTGGCAACAATACCGATGGACAGAGAGATTCGTGCACCGTACAGAACACGAATGAACAAATCCCGACCCAGATTATCCGTACCGAACCAGTGCTCAGCGCTGGGAGATTGGTTGGTTGCCATGAGATCTTGGTCAGAGTAAGAAAGGGAAGAAAGCCAGGGACCTGCAAGGGCAATAAGAAGGATGAGCAGTATGGCATAAAGTCCAAACATGGCAAGTTTATTTTTTTTCAAACGGCGCCAGGCATCTTGCCGATAGGTCATACTAGGACGGATATGATTTGCGGCAGCATCCTTTTGCAGGATGGGTTCAAATGAGTGACTAGTAAGATTCATTGCTGTTATTCCCCCTGTTTCCCGTTTAGTTTAATACGGGGATTGAGCAGCGGATAGATCAGATCCACGATTAAATTTAAACCAATAATCAAGACGCTGTAAAATATGGTCACACCGAGAATTACGGTATAGTCCCGGTTGTAGATACTGGTAACGAAATGCCGTCCTAAACCAGGAATCGCAAAGATATTTTCAATAATAAAACTTCCCGTCAGAATCCCTGCAGCCATAGGACCGATATAGGTAATGACTGGAATTAAGGCGTTTTTCAGTGCATGACGGTAGAGAATGAGGAACGGAGACAGCCCCTTTGCCCGGGCTGTCTTAATATAATCCTGGGCCAGGACTTCTAACATGCTGGAGCGGGTAAGCCGGGCGATGAAAGCTGTCGGCTGTCCCGCGAGGGTTAAGGCTGGTAAAATCATATAGGTAATACCGCCCCACATGGCAGCAGGCAATAAGGAAAGTTTGATTGCAAAAATATAGATAAGCAGGGTAGCAAGAACAAAACTAGGTACAGAGACACCTAAGGTGGCAAAGAACATAGTAGCATAATCCTGCCACTTATTTTGGCGCAGGGCTGCTATGGCACCAGCGGGAATTCCTAATAAAATAGATAAAGCAATGCTCACCACACCCAACTGCAAGGAGACAGGAAAGCTTTCACGAATGAGATCGTTAACCGTACGGCCTGCGTACTTAAAGGAAGGCCCTAAGTCAAAGCGAATCAGATTACCCAAATAGTCTATGTATTGTTTCCATAATGGGTCATGCAGGCGATAACGCTCTTCAATATTTTTCAAAACAGCTGCAGGAATATTCTTTTCGCTAGTAAAAGGTCCGCCTGGGATGGCATGCATTAAGAAAAATGTAATCGTAATGATGGCGAGCAGGACTAACAGAGAATTAAAGATGCGGATTAGCATGTAGCGTAGCAAATAGGGGACTCTCCTTCCTGAATACAATAAAAAGGCATACTTACTGTATACCTTTTTATGATTAATGATAGACTCTCTTAGATGAAGTGGACTTATGAGTATCCTTTTTATCTTGATAAAGCTTTAAAGGTATGATACTGATTCTATAAAAATGTTTTAAAGTCCTTCTAAGAGATAGTATTCTTATTCTACATTTTTTTAATACCCATGGGGGCGATGCCTTGTTTTATGCCATTGTAAGATTTTATCGTAAGCTTAGAAAATAGAGAACGTTAAACACAGAGGGCGCAGAGATTCACAGAGGACACATAGAAGTATCTATTCTTTCTCAGTGTTCTCTGCGCCTCTGTGGTTCCTTTATGTTTTATTGACTTTTAAGGAACCTTTTTCTTAAAGGAAGGGTTTAATTTTTCCTGGAAAATCGAATACTAGAGTACAAGGAATTAGAAAAATGCTTGAAAATAATTGGGGAAAAAGAGATGCAAATTGTTATACCTTCTATAAACTGGCCGTTTTTAATATTCTTTTTAGTAGTTTTTGCGTTAATCGCAGCTCTAATTTTAATAAAACCAATTATGCGTTATATTATTAAAATCGTCGCAAATGATGCAGTGAAAAAGCTGCTCTCGGATGATTATACGCAGAATGTTGCTGAGACACTGCCGTCATTAAAGCGCTTTTCAGTAATTAATTTCATTGAGATGAGTTTGCGGGCGCAAAGTGGTAAAGTGTTAACACGTCCTCTAGGGTCGCCGAAGCATTTTCTGGGATATGACCAGCTAATGTTTTCTCCTCGTCAAATGACGCAATTATCCTTGCCTGAAAGTGCGCAAATTGATATGAGTGTAGTGATTGGCAGCAATGCAGAAAAACCGCTGATGATAAAGATCCCTCTCATGATTGGTGCTATGGCCTATGGACTGGCACTTAGCGAAGAAGCAAAGCTGGCATTGGCTAGAGCATCAAAAACATTGCAAACTGCTACGAATTCTGGAGAAGGTCCTTTTTTACCCGAGGAGCCAGGTGAAGCGGGTAAGTTCGTATTACAAATTTGTCGTTGGTCATGGGGCGGGAGAACGAATGAACAAATTACTTCTGCTGATATGCTAGAAGTACAAATGGGACAAGGATCAGATATAGGGGTCGCCACCATAGAGGCTTCAGAGCTTGCGGGCAGAGCACGCATCCTTGGCGGTTTGGAACCTGGCGAGCCTGCTGTAGCTCTAAATGCGCCTCCGGGAGTTCAGAAGCCTGAGGATTGGCCTAATTTTATGAAAAAGCTGCGTCAAAGAGCAAAAGGGATTCCCATAGCATTAAAGATCATGGCGACAGACCGTCTTGAAGAAGAGCTCTCTGTTGCTGTTGAACTAGGTTTTGATGCCATTGTGATTGATGGGGCTGAGGGAGGATCTCATGCGACAGTACCCACCAAACAGGATGATTTTGGCATACCCAGCCTGCTTGCACTAATACGTGCAAAACGCTTTTTGCAGGGAAGCACTGTTAGTATTATCATATCCGGCGGTTACTTTACACCTGGCCAATGCCTCAAAGCATTGGCTTTAGGAGCGGATGCAATTTATTTAGCGACGGTACCTCTTTTTGCTCTAGGGCATAATCAACTTGAAAAAGTAATCCCTTGGGAGCCACCCACCACATTGGTCTATTATAACTCCCCAACAAAAACGCAGCTTAATATTAATCAAGCTGCAACCAGCGTGGAAAATGTGCTGACATCCATGATTTTGGAAATGGAAGAAGCAATGCGCGCCTTAGGCAAGGCATCTTTAAAAGAGCTTAGCGCTGATGATCTTGTGGCATTAGATTCGCTTTCTGCTGAAATTACAGGAGTAAGGAGTGTATTGCAAGAGCCTATGGCAAATCAAAGGGTTCAGAAAATAAGAAAGCAAATGGATCAAAGAAAAAGCAGGAGTACTTTAAAAGATCTGGGAGTAGCTGGGAACAACGCAGAGAACCAGGAATCCAATACCGCCTTAGATAAAAGCTTGGTTGAAGAGCATATACAATTAATTAAGGAATTAAAGGAAGAAAATAAACTAATGTGGAGAGTTATCGATACGTATATAAAGTCTCCATTCCAAAAAAAGATTGAGCTTCCTGCACAGAAGAAGAAACACTTGATCGCTAACTATAAGAATTATAAGTGAAATAGTTTTCTGATGATAGCTATTTAGCATATAAAAAATGGTCTGCCTGGATAGCAGACTATTTTTTATGCTATCTATTATGTCATATAGAATGACAGGATCTGTCAGGTAAATATTACATAATAGAATTATGTTTTTGGATTAGGCATTATATAGCCCACTTGCATATGTTATAGAGGAGGTGATAAATTGGCGTATTCAATTACTGTAAATTTGTCAGCCAAGCGACTTACCCTCTATCGGGATGGTTCCCAAGTCCGAGCTTTCCCTGTTGGTGTTGGTAAAAAAAATACTCCAACACCAATCGGTAACTATTACATTGCGAGCAAGATGGCAAATCCGGGTGGAGCATTTGGCGTTATGTGGATGGGGTTAAATATTCCTCATTATGGAATCCATGGAACCAATAATCCATCATCAATTGGTAAGACGGTATCTCATGGCTGCATTCGTATGCATAATAATGATGTTCTTGTACTATCTCGGTTGGTATCTATCGGTACCCCAGTAAGAATTCAATATTAGTTTTAGCATTTTCTTATCATATTGAGACGTTATATCTTCTAAGAGTATGCTGGGCACAGAGAGCAGAGTGTATTTCTATCACCTCTCTCTCTCTTCTCTGCGCCTCTGTGGTCTCCGTTTTCGATGAATATTGTAATTGCCAAAGTTAATACACTATGTGATGTAAAAGAGTGAAAAAAGGACGAAAAGAATACACATTCAAATTTAGAAAAATACACACATCTTTTGCCGGAAGATCATTTCATGCTGCCAATACATATTTTGGCAGCTTTTTCATTTTTTAAAAGGCCCCCAAGGCTTGTATCCTTTATAGGAAAGAGCCATTCTTGAACTTTTCTTTAAAGATGAAAGATTCTTTTAAAAACATTGGCATAGTACTTGCAAAAAGTAAGAGTGAATGTAAAAAGCAATTATAAAGAGAACGATTGAATCCAAGAAACATAGGGCAATGCCAGAGCTTTTTATGAAGTTCATTAATGGCATCATGCTGGTCGAGGAAGGAGGCCTAATGTTAGACGTAAGGTCAGTAAATGAGGTAATGGTAGATATGAGCTTGTTGGTTAGGGGAGATGTAAGGAAATGTAGAAACTTAGATAGATCCCTCTCCAATAAAGGTCAGTCGTACAAGCAATGAACAGGTAAATTAAACCTAAGGAGAGATTGTAAATGAAAAAAAAGTTAGTCGCTTCCCTGGCAGCTGCAATGATACTTGGTGTAGCAGGTACGTCCTTCGCAGCGGTAGTAAATCCTTTCTCTGATGTACCTGCAAAACACTGGTCTTATGACGCTGTTACAAAGTTGGCTCATGATGGTATTTTAGACGGGTATGGTGATGGAACGTTTCGCGGTGATAAAACCATCAGCCGTTATGAAATGGCGATTATCGTAGCAAAGGCAATGTCGAAAGTTGATCAAGCTGATGCAGGCAACAAAGCTCTTATTGAAAGATTATCCAATGAATATGCCAGCGAGCTTGATAAATTGGGTGCTCGTATGACGACTGTGGAAAATAAAGTTGATAATGTAAAATGGAGCGGCTTTGTCCGCGGGAAATATGACAGCGATACCAGTGATGGTCATAATATTAGCGGCGGTAACAAGCATTATTTCTTGGCATTGGAAGGAACTGCTAAAATCAATGATCGATGGGAAGGACATTTCGCAAGTGAAACAAGACATGACTACACGACTAGCGGCTGGGGCGGCGTAAACCCTCCTGATACCAATGAGGGGGATGGTACCTGGTTTAGAATCTGGGCCTCTGGTTCTGTTGGTGAAGTAGGTGTTGCAGCTGGTCGAAAATGGTTCGGGTATGGGGATAATATGGTGTGGGGTCATGAAGCAACCGGGATTTGGCTGGATGTTCCTACAGGGAAGTTTAAAACGAGTGTATTTGCTGCCAAGCCTACCCAAGGAAATGGTGCAGTAAGTCTTAAGGATGCTTATGATACCAATATTTACGGCGCAAACTTTAACGGAGACATAGCGAAAAATGTAAATATGAACTTACTCTTGGGTGGCAATAAAGATGATGGTGAACAGCAAATGAGTCGCTGGGGCGGCCTGACAGTTGCTGCAAAGATAGCCCAAGATCTGAAATTGACAGGGACGTATGCGAAAACCAACGCTGATGATTTCAACAAAACTCATCACATCAGACTGGATTACAAGGGAACAGATTTGAATAAAACAGGATCTTATGGAGTGTATGCCAGATTCTTCAAATTTGGTGCCAATGGCGATCCATCCCATGATGATGAGTGGGATTCATTGAAAAGTGATTCCAGGGGCTGGATGGTAGGTGTGGATTATGTGGTTGGGAAAAATATTCAATGGACCAATATTTACTCTGATCAAAAAGTAAATATTTCTAATTCCGCTGCAGAATACAATAGAAAACTGTTCCGGACCCAGTTTGACCTTCACTTCTAATTCACATATGCAAAAGACCGCTAACAAGTTGTTAACGGTCTTTTCAAACTTAAAAAGTACAAGGAGGTAAAGATATGATTCATAAAACAATCGCAGATTTTCCGAAAGAGTTTCTGTGGGGAGCAGCTTCTGCGGCATATCAGGTAGAGGGCGCTTGGAATGAAGACGGTAAGGGACCATCTAATTGGGATGTGTATGTAAGATTTCCTGGAACAACTTTTAAAGGAACCAATGGGGATGTGGCGGTGGACCACTATCACCGCTATAAAGAAGATGTTGCGTTAATGGCCCAAATGGGGCTGAAAGCCTATCGATTTTCCATTGCCTGGACTCGTATTTTCCCCAAAGGGCGAGGCGAGATTAATGAGGCTGGTTTACGATTTTACGATGATCTAATTAATGAACTGCTTAAGAACCAGATAGAACCGATTATTACCTTATATCACTGGGATTTGCCTCAGGAGCTGCAGGATGCCTATGGCGGGTGGGAATCACGGGAAATTATTGAAGACTTTCATAACTACTCCGTGGCCCTCTTTAAAAGGTATGGTGATCGAGTTAAATATTGGATAACACTAAATGAGCAAAATGTTTTTATTATGCATGGATATTTAAATGCCATTCATCCGCCTAAAGTTGCCGATCTTAAGAGAATGTATCAGGCAAACCATATCGCCAGCTTAGCAAATGCAAAAGTCATTGCGTCCTTTAGAAACGATGTTCCTGAAGGAAAAATCGGTCCGAGCTTTGCCTATGGTCCTGCCTATGCCCATACGGATAAGCCAGAGGACGTACTGGCCAGTGAGAATGCAGAAGAGTTCAACAATCATTGGTGGATGGATGTATATGCCTGGGGTGAGTATCCAAAGGTAATTTGGAATTATCTTACCAGAGAGGGGCTTGCCCCTAGCCTGGAAGAGGGTGATTTGGAAGTATTAAAAAAGGGTAAGCCGGACTTTATGGGAGTCAATTACTATCGGACGACTACTTATGAGAGGAATCTACTTGATGGTGTTAGTTTCGGTAAGATGAATACGACGGGCAAAAAAGGAACCACACCGGATACAGGTGTGCCAGGCTTATTTAAAACTATTAAGAATTCCAATCTGGAGGCAACAGACTGGGATTGGGAAATTGATCCTATGGGTTTACGAATTGCCTTGCGCAGAATTACCAGCCGGTACAGACTGCCAATTCTTATTTCAGAAAACGGCTTAGGGGCTTTTGATGTTCTAGAAGAAAATGATGTAGTAAATGATGAATATCGAATTGCTTTTATTCGCAGACATCTTGAAGAATGCCAGCAGGCAATTACTGACGGAGTAGATTTATTAGGCTATTGCGTTTGGTCTTATACAGATCTATTGAGCTGGCTAAATGGTTATCAAAAACGCTATGGTTTTGTATATATAAACCGGGATGAAGATAGTGAGAAAGATATGAGGCGAATTAAGAAGAACAGCTATTTCTGGTATAAAAAAGTGATTGAAACCAATGGGAAGCAATTATAAGAAATTCCGGATGTTTATGAAAGCCGAGAGAACTTGCCAAATGATCGTTTATGGCAAGCCATCTTGGCTTTATATTAAGTAGACAAAGTATAAGTTTTATAGGTGGAAAAGATGAAATTTTGAACCACAAAGGCACAATGCCGCTGATGCGGCACACAAAGGAGTCCACAAAAAGATATAAATAAAACCCTTTGTGTCCTTCGCGTCTTTGTGGTTCGATTCGTTTTATATATTTTAAAGAACGCGTCAGAAATTTTCTTTAGGCAGTTACAGACTTCATCAATGAAAAATAATACACGTTACTTGAGAAATAACCCAACATCTGTAAATGCAATACAGATGATCCCAGACATAAATACACATCGTAAGTAAGGTGAGAGGATTGCATCATGACGCCAAGTAAAATAAGGGATGGATAAGCCATAAAGGCTTTACTTCCTTTATATTAGAATCGTGCAATGACCTCTTTTTATAGACTTACTGCGTATTGGCATGTATCTTGCAAAACATAATACCGAGTAAGATAAAAAAAGGAGTGTTGCTTTATGGAGAAATTTATCAAATGGCTTGAAGAGTACTATGCACCTGTTGCAACTCGCATTGGTGAGCAACGACACTTAAAGGCAATCAGAGACGGTATCGTATCCTTAATACCATTGCTCTTAATGGGGTCGTTGTTTCTAATTATCGCCTTTCCTCCCATTCCTGCATTGGCAAAAATGGTGGAACCTTACGTAGCAAGTTTATGTTCGGTTAATAATGCCACAATGGGACTTATGGGATTAATGGCATCATTTTCTATCGCCTATTCATTGGCTAACTCGTATAAAATGGATCCATTAGGAAATGGGTTAATCAGTGTTGCTACCTTTATGCTGGCTACTCCATTTACCAAAGATGGCAATATCACTGCAGGATGGATGGGAAGCAAGGGTTTGTTCGTAGCCATGATCATCGCTATTTTTGCAGTTGAAGTTCAACGGTTTATGATTCGAAAAAATTTAGTTATCAGAATGCCGGAGGGCGTGCCTCCAGCGGTTGCTCGTTCCTTTATGTCACTGATTCCCGGTTTTATTACGGTCACTGTTGTTTGGTTTATTAACAGTGTATTATCTCTTAGTGCAACCAATGTACAGGATATCATTTATAAAATACTGGCAGCACCTCTTTTAAGTCTCGGCGGCAGTTTGCCGGCCTTCTTACTTGCCATATTTTTTGCTCAATTATTGTGGTGTATCGGTATTCATGGAGCTGCTTTAGTAGGTGGCGTAATGAGTCCAGTCTATTTAACACTTGCTCAGCAAAATGCTGCAGCGAAAGCTGCAGGACTGCCTATTCCTAACATTGTTTGTCAGCAATTATGGGATGTATATGGAAATATTGGCGGTTCAGGTGCCACCTTTGCCTTGGTACTCATGTTAATCTTTGCAGCAAGATCTACACAATTAAGAGCTCTTGGTAAATCTGGGATAGGACCAGCGTTCTTTGCAATTAATGAACCCATTCTTTTTGGTATGCCGATTGTCATGAACCCTGTATTAATGATTCCCTTTATCTTTGCCCCTCTTGTTTCGATAACTATTGCTTATTTTGCAATGGATGCTGGTCTGGTAGATAAATTATTTGCAATGGCACCATGGACGACACCTCCGATCATTAATGCTTTTTTAGATTCAGGTGATATGAGATCAGCAATATTACAATTATTCTGCTTTGGGGTTACCGGTGTTATTTATTATCCATTCTTTAAGATGTGGGATGATGCCAAGCTCAAAGAAGAAACGGGTGCGAAACAAAACAAAAAAGGTGACCCTAATATCATTATCGGAGCCTAGATAAAGTGTCGCGATGCTATGTTCGGGAATGTTTTATGTAGTAGAACGCTCATAGCATCGTGATAAACTATTTAATCGCAGCTTTATAGTAAGAGAAAGAGGTGTATATTTATGAAAATATTATTAGTGTGTGCATCAGGAATGTCTACTAGTTTATTGGTAACTAAAATGCAAAAGGCAAGTAACGATAGCGGCAGTCATGATGAAATTTTTGCTTGTTCTGTAGATCAGCTGGAAGAATTCATTGATACTTGTGAAGTGGTTTTAATCGGTCCTCAAATCAGATATAAGGCAAAGTCTATCGGCGAAATTGCTGCTGGGAAAAATAAAGGCTTTGCGATCATTGATTCTGTGAGTTATGGAATGGTAGATGGCAAAAAAGTTCTTGAACAAGCATATGAATTAAAACAATCGTAATTTTTACTAAAGGAGATAAACATGGAGAAGGAACAAGTCGCTTTTACAATTATATTGCATGCGGGCGATGCCCGCAGTCATGCCTTGGAAGCATTGAAATACGCACGGGAAAAGAATTTTATTGCAGCAGAGGAGAGTATTGCCCAGGCAAAGAAACAATTAATAGCAGCTCATCAGATTCAGACGGAGTTATTGCAGTCTGAAGCCCGGGGCGAAAAACAAGAAATAAACCTCTTGTTAATTCACGCTCAGGATCATTTAATGACGGCTATTTTGGCAAAAGATTTAATTGAAGAAATGATCTTAATGTTTAAAGAGTAGCATATAATGAGGAATTTTTCATCTAAGCAGCTCTTTGTAGATACTGCTGAGCAGCAGCTGGATTATGAAATTAAAATTATACACTCGATGTATGATCTTCCATATAAAATAACGTCAGATCCATGGAGAGATCTGACGTTATTTTATATGAGTGATTCACTTATCCTTTCGAGACAAAATACGATGAGAATTGGGGCAAATCCTTTTGATGGGCTTCCAGCATCTCATCTAATAAAACTTTTGCCATTGTGTCAGAAGAGACAAGAGGATTGATTGTCATTGCCAGCAGGGCTTTATTGTAGTCACCGGTAACGGCAGCATCAATTACGACTCTTTCAAAAGATTTAATTTGCTGTACCAGTCCGTTTATTTCAATAGGGAGTTCACCCATAGTAAGCGGGCGGGGACCATTCTTGGTAATCACACAGCTTACTTCGACAACAGAGTCGGGAGAAATGCCGGCAAGAGCACCATTGTTCCTTGTATCTACTGGCTGGATATCACCTTTGTCGTTGTAGATTGAGCTGATTAACCGGCAGGCAGCATCGCTGTAATATGCTCCGCCACGTTGTTCTAACTGGGGTGGCTTAGAGTCTAATGCAGGATCTTTGTACAACTGAAAAAGATCATTTTCCAGGTTTTTTACAATTTCGGCTCTCGTCTCCCCTTTCGAAAATTCTTCTAATTCTTTCTCCAGCATTTCTTGCCGCTTGAAATAATATCGATGATAGGGGCAGGGGATTATCGATAAACCAGCTGCAAATTCTGGAACCCAATCAATGTTCATAATGTTTTTTACCGTACTTTCCATTTTGCCGTCAGCAATTTTGTCAATGACAGATTTCGTAATGTCATTGCCATCCAGATAGGCAGACAAACCAAATACCATATGATTCAAACCAGCAAAGTCAATTCGGATTCGATTACTGTCAACATCGAAGAGTTTCGCCACGCCCATTTCCATTCCGATAGGCACATTGCATAAACCAATAATTTTTTTTGTTTTGCCATAGCGAAGTACTGCCTCTGTTACCATTCCGGAAGGATTCGTAAAATTAATGAGCCAGGCATCAGGACACAGTTCTGCCATGTCCTGGTCAATTTCCAGCATGACAGGAATGGTTCGCAGTGCCTTGAACATTCCGCCGGCACCATTGGTTTCCTGCCCGATATAACCATGACGCAACGGAATTCTTTCATCTTTTATTCTGGCGTCTAACGACCCTATTCGGAACTGGGTTGTGACAAAGTCTGCATTCGGCAGCGCTTCTCTTCGGTCCAAAGTTGTGTAGATGGAAATCGGTACTCCGGCTTTCCTGACCATTCTTTTGGCAAGATTACTGATAATTTCTAATTTCTCCTTGCCAGCTTCAATATCCACCAGCCAGAGCTCGCGAACCGGCAATTCCTCATATCGTCTAATAAAGCCTTCAACAATCTCTGGTGTATAACTGGAGCCACCGCCAATAGTCACAATTTTTAATCCGCTCATCAAGATTCCTCCTAACAATTAAATATAGTTCCTATAATTAATCATATCCCCATACTAAAGGTGCTGCAATCAGCATTGGAGGCAACTGTACTAGTACAGTTTGGAGGTTATAATGAAGGATATTTATCAAATTATCACAGAAGATCTGGAAGAAAATATAAGGTTGGGACGTTATAAGGGGAGAGAAAAATTGCCTTCTATTCGGGCTTTATCTCAAACCTATCACTGTAGTCAAAGTACAGTGGTGAAAGCCTATGAGATCGTAAAGAGTAAACATTTGGTTTACTCTGTGCCCCAAAGCGGCTACTATATTGTGGAAAATCTACCCAGAATTGAGAAAATGAACACTTCTGTCATTGATTTTTCAACAGGGAATCCTATTATCGGTGATATGCAGATACCCGACCTTAAGCATTGCCTTGATCGAGCAGTCGATAGCAGCAATCAGTATTCAATTCACCGTCATTTACATGGTACAGATTCTCTTCGCAGTATGATTCCCAAATATCTCACGGATTTTCAAGTCTTTACTAGGGCAAAGAATATCTATATCAACTTAGGAGTTCAGCAAGCATTAAGCATATTGACACAGATTACTTTTCCCAATCAGAAGAATGTGATTTTAATAGAGCAGCCGACCTATGGATTTTGTATTCGATTCTTAGAACATTGGGGAGCTGATGTGAGGGGGATTAGACGATCGAAACAGGGTGTTGATTTAGATGAACTTGAAACTCTTTTTAAGACGGAGAAAATAAAGTTTTTTTATACTGTACCCCGCAATCATAATCCATTAGGAACCGCATACGGTACCAGACAGAGAAAAGCGATTGCAGCCTTGGCTGATAAGTATGATGTGTATATTGTGGAAGATGACTACTGCAGCGATATTTCCTTAGATCATAAATACGATCCAATTTATGCTTACGGAGATCATTTTCACCATATTTATCTCAAAAGTTTTTCTAAGATTATTCCTTGGTTTCGCATTGGGATTGTAGTGCTTCCCACGCATTTAATTCCGATTTTTGAACGGCATGCAATGTATTCCTATTACCATTCGTATTTTTCAGCATCCCTGGTCTCTCAGGCAACGCTGGAAATCTACATACGTAATAAATTATTAGAAAAATATGTGACTGCCATCAAAAAAGAATTAGCACAGCGATTAGAATGTTTAGCAAGTAATCTGAAGAAAATGGAGGAATATGATGTACAATATAGTGGTGGTGAAAGTGGCTTTTATGCTTATCTAAAGTTACCCCATTATATTAACGAAGGGCGTTTTATTGCTGATTTACAGAAACATCATGTTCTTGTAACTCCAGGAAATTTATATTTTTTACAAAACTCTTATGGGGAAAAAGGCGTACGCTTAAGTATTTCCCGCACAAATACTCATGAGATTCAGCATGGTTTTGAGATTATTTATAAAAGGCTTGCACAATATGTAAGATCATAATGTATATTTCAATATGGACAGGATGTCAATACTATTGGGTTGCAGGATTTCTCACAGAAAATCACGAAGTAAAATGGGAATATTTAGATAAATTATAATATCGCCCATATCGTAGCTGCCCTTACTTGCCGAATGTAGCCCTTAGCTAATCATATAAAGATATTCATCATAAAATAAATTTCAATTAGTGAAAGGCTGGAGGTAGGAATGAAACGAATTGAAAGTGTATTGATGGTTGTAAAAACATTATGTGAAGAACAACATCGTATAGATGGAATGGTATCCGGTGTTTCTACTGATCAGGTAGCCATGGAGCTTAGTATTTTAAGACCAAATGCTTCTGGTGACTTGAATGCGTTGGTAAAAGCAGGGAAGTTAGAAAAACTGGAAGGTAAACCAGTGCTATATAAAACTCTGGATAGTGAAGCCAGTGAAGAGGATGCAGCGGAGAAATCGGTATTAGATGCTATTATTGGTGCGGATAAAAGTCTTAAGAATGCGGTTAAGCAAGCAAAAGCGGCAGTGAGATATCCGCCATTAGGGCTGCATACCTTACTATTGGGGGAGACTGGTGTTGGTAAATCCATGTTTGCCGAGACTATTTTTCGTTATGCCCAGGATATAGGACGGTTACAAGACAATGCTCCCTTCGTTGCTTTTAATTGCGCCGATTATGCTCATAATCCCCAATTGTTATTGGCGCAGCTATTCGGCGCAAAGAAGGGAAGCTATACAGGGGCAGAACGGGATCGGGTAGGTTTAGTAGAAAAAGCAAATGGCGGTATTTTATTTTTGGACGAGGTTCATCGATTGTCGCCAGAGGGCCAGGAAATGCTGTTCTATCTGATTGATAAAGGATTATTTCGCAGTATGGGAGAGGTTGAGGAGTATAGAAAGGTAGAAATACTCATTATCTGTGCGACCACAGAGAATGCGGATTCTACTTTGCTAAGGACCTTTACCCGGCGTATTCCCATGATTATTAAACTTCCAGTTATCAGGGAACGAACGATAGGAGAACGGTGGGAATTAATTAAAACCTTTTTTAAACAAGAGGTACAATGCATTCATGTTCCCATTCGGGTATCGCCAAATGCATTAAAAGCCTTTCTGCTATATGATTGCCCCAATAACATCGGACAATTAAAGAGTGATATTAAACTTAGCTGCGCCAGAGCGTTTTTAGATTATGTAGGAAGTAAGGATGAAAATTTGAAAGTCAGCAGTGAGGAACTGCCCGAATATATACTAAAAGGGTTTGTAAAATACAAGGAGCATCGGGATGACCTTGATATTCTTGGTTTAACAGAAGATATTATTTTTCAAGTTACAGATGGAAAGCAAATTAATGTCAAATATAAAGATACCATAAGTATTTATGAGGTGTTAGAGCAAAAAATTCAAAACCTTAGAATGAAAGGAATGAGTGAGAAAAATATCCAGCTGATTATGGGACTGGATATTGATACCTATATTAAGCAATATATGGCCAAATTTCGCAAAGACAATTTGGAAGCGTTATATAAAATTGTTGATAAAAAAGTAGTAGATATAACCCAGAAGTTTCTAAGGTATGCCAGTAATAAAGTCGGCAAAAAATTCAATGATAAAATTTTATTTGGTATGTCGATACATATCTCCAGTACACTGGAAAGAATTCGGGAAGGGAAAGAAATTTCAAATCCTAATCTCGCAGAAATCCAGAAATCCTATAGTAAAGAGTTTGCGGCTGCCATGCATTTTAGTATTTTATTAAAGAACAGCTTTGACATACAAATACCTCTTGACGAAATTGGCTTTATTACCATGTTTATTGTATTAGATGAATATGTGGGCAAAGAATATCCTGGCAGGGTTGGCGTGATTGTCGCCATGCATGGCGTTAGCACCGCTACTTCTATGGTGGAAGTTGCCAATCGGCTATTAGGGGAAAGCCATGCAGTGGGATATGACATGCCCTTAGAGAAAAAGACGGAAACAGCCTTGGCGGAAATTACGCAGCTGGTAGAGGACAACAATGAAGGACAAGGTGTCATCATGCTGGTTGACATGGGATCGTTAGTGATGTTTGGTCATATGATTTATGAAAATACAGCCATTCCCATAAAAACCATAGAGATGGCTAGTACGCCAATGGTGCTGGAAGCAGCACGGAAATCTTTAATGCGAGTTCCTTTAGATGACATCTATTATGCAGTAACCAATCTTAGCCCCTATATTGGGCGTATATACGGCAATACTTCGGATTTTAATAATTATTTTAAAGATAATGTGATTGTTGTAGCCTGTATTACAGGCAAAGGTACTGCTATTAAATTAAAGGAAATTATTGAAGGCTTACTATTGGGAAAAGACAGAAAAATCGATATTATTCCCCTGGAAATTGCCAGTATGAATGATTTCACTGCAAAAATAAAGAAAATAAAAAGAGAGAAAAACTTAATAGCAGTCGTAAGCAGCATTAAACCCCAGGACAGTACAGTGCAGTATCTTTCTCCCAAACAATTACTGGAAGGTAAGCTTGACGTTGTATTAGCAGAGATTTTCCCTAATGTGATACTAGAGGTTCCTTGTGCCAGCTGTTCTGATGAAAGCAAAAGCTGTGATTCTGCTGATTTGGAATCGGAGATGGAGAATGTTTCAAATGGCTTAGCAGCACCTTTTGCATTGGATCGGCTGGCCTTTATGAAAAACGTTATCAATGAACATACCAGCCTTGATGGCGAAGAGTTCATGGAAGTCTTTGCATTGTTTTATTTAGAACTGGCAAAACATAATTTCATCATTAGTGAAGATGCAAGTATTGGTTTGATTTTACATCTTGCCTGCGCAATTGAAAAATTATTGTCAGGGGAAGTGATTGGTTCTTCTAATCGCTGTAAAAGGGCAGATCAGCATAAATATGAGGAGAGCCACGCCATTGTAGAGGCAGCTTTGCGGCCAATTGAAGAACGGCTGCATGTTATATTGCCTGATAATGAATATTACAATATCGTGGATCTCATGCATTATATGTAGGTGCAGTAAAGAATCAGAATGTGTGGCTGTGCGAGAAGGAATAAAAAGGAGTGTTAGTTTGTTGGAAAGAGTCATTCAATTTCTCGAAAGACATCTCCTTCCAGTTGTCGAAGTTATTGCCCAACAGCGGCATTTACAAGCCTTGCGGGATGGAGTTGTCTCCACCGTTCCTCTGTTATTGATAGGATCATTTTTTTTGATTTGCGCATTTCCGCCGATATCTTTCCTTGCCATGCTGGTAGATCCTTATGTTAGTGATTTACTGACAGTTGTGAATGCTACTTTTGGTATTATGGGATTGGTTGCCTCTTTTTCTATTGCTTATGCCTTGGCATCTTCTTATGCCATTGACTCCCTTTCTTCTGGATTACTGAGTGTTTCCGCATTTATTCTTGCTTCGCCTTTCACGAAAGAGGGCCATATCGATTCAGGATTAATGGGAAGCAAGGGATTATTTGTTGCCATGATTATCGGGCTTTTAGTTGTAGAAGTACAGCGTTTCATGATTAAAAAGAATATTATTATTAAAATGCCCGAAGGTGTTCCTCTCTCTGTAGGACGTTCTTTTGCAGTCTTACTGCCTGGCGTTGTGATTTTAGTCAGTATCTTTATCATCAATGTAATGTTAGCAAGAATAGGGGGAGGATCGATTTCGGAAGTGATCAATCGGGCGGTTACAGCCCCCCTCTTGCATCTTGGCGGTACACTGCCAGCTGTATTAATTGCTGTATTTGCCATTCAGCTGCTATGGTTTTTTGGTATTCATGGACAAGCTTTAGTGGGGACAGGGGTTATGGCTCCGATCTGGTTAGCCTTTACGCAGCAAAACGCGGTGGCAAAAATAGCCGGTGAAGCAGTTCCCAATATTATTTGCCAGCAGTTTATTGATGCTTTTATCTTAATTGGCGGCTCCGGCACAACCCTTGCATTAGCCGTGTTATTGTTTACTACCGTAAAATCCAATCAATTGAAAGCATTGGGCAAAATGTCTATTTTACCAGGCTTTTTCAATATTAATGAACCGATTACTTTTGGTATGCCCATCGTCATGAATCCTATCATGATGATTCCTTTTATTATGGCTCCGCTGCTTTGTGTCATTACAACGTTTGTCTTTATGGCCTCAGGAATTGTTGATAAGCCTTATGTGCTGGCGCCCTGGACGACTCCCGCTTTTGTCAGTGGTTTCTTAGTTACGGGAGACTGGAAAGGAGCTGCACTGCAAGTATTAAATTTTTTCATTGCCGGTATCATTTATTACCCTTTCCTAAAAATATGGGATGAAAATAAGATGAAAGAAGAACAAGAGCAAATGAATGCCTAGCTTTCCCAGGGGAATAAAACCACTTTTTAAGAGGGGTCGCTGCAGATGAAGAAATAGGCACACGTAAAATAAGTGATACAAGGGGGATAAAATGAATATTTTATTAGTATGTGCATCGGGCATGTCTACAGGTCTTTTAGTGAATAAAATGCGTATGGAGGGAGAAAAGCGAAATCTTCTAAACCTAAATATTTTTGCTTGCTCCGTTGATGAAATAGAAAAATATATCAGCCATTACGATGTTGTATTGGTTGCACCCCAAATTCGTTATAAAGAGAAGTATATTTATGCTTTAGCGAGTTCGAAAGATAAAGGGTATGCTTTTATTGACGGGGTACATTATGGTCGTGTGGACGGGAATAAAATTCTGGACCAAGCCTTTAATTTAATGAGGAATTAACAGGATTTTTAAAGAGGTGTAATGTGGACAAAGAGCAATTTGTATTTACGATCATTTTACATGCAGGCAATGCGCGCAGTTATTGCTTTGAGGCTTTAGCGTTAGCTCGAGGGGGAAAACATACAGAGGCATCAGCGCGTCTTGATCAGGCTGCTCAGGAATTAAAAAAAGCACATAGTATGCAATTTGATTTATTGCAAGCCGAGGCAAATGGAGAAAAACAAGAAATGAGCTTATTATTAATTCATGCTCAGGACCATCTGATGAACGCATCCTTAGCAAAAGATTTAATAAAAGAGTTGATGAGTATGATCCATGACAAACAGCTTAGTTCTGCCGGAATGAATATAATAGAGTAGGGACAATAAACAATGACAATTACAGTGATTGAATCTATGAGTGTGATGGATGCACAAATGTAGTCAGTATTATCATGAAAACATCACAATGGTTTTGGGTTGACTGACCTGTAAGAGTCTGTTATTCTAAGAAAAACAATATGATTCCTATAAGGAATTGGTAGTCAATGGAGACTGAGAAATCATGTAGAAGAACGCATGATTTTCAGTCTCTTTTGTACAATCAAAGGATCATGCATCTTGATTGTATTGTATAAAAAACTAGGGTTTCGCCACTTTTACAGCATGGCAAAGTCCAAAATTTCTAATGTGGATAAGGAGGTAGTACTAGTGAAAGAATATGGTTTATTTATTAATGGAGAATGGAAAGTAACAGATGAAAAGATTGGTGTCGTAAGTAAAGCAACAGGCAGTGAGGTTGCCTTGATTTCGGTAGCCGGTGAGGCAGAGGTAAAGGACGCGGTGGATGCTGCTGAAAAGGCATTTAAAACAATACATATAGAGCCATACCGGCGTTATGAAATATTAATGAAAGCTAGCCGGATTCTCATGGAAAAGCAGAAACAAATGGCAGAATTCCTTGTACAAGAAGTGGGAAAACCCATCAAAGAAGCAATGGCTGAAGTGGCGCGGGCAGAACAAACACTGATTCTGTCTGCTGAAGAAGCAAAGCGGATGACCGGTGAAATGGTGCCCTTGGAAGGAGCACCCGGCTGCGACAACCGCTGGGCTTTTACAATGCGGATTCCTGTAGGGGTTGTTTGTGCTATCACACCATTTAATTTTCCTCTTAATTTAGCCTGCCATAAGATCGGTCCCGCTCTCGCCGCTGGAAATGCAGTGGTATACAAACCAGCTACCGTGACTCCTTTATCGGCAGTGCTGTTATGCGAAATTTTTGCAGAAGCAGGGCTGCCTGATGGCTATCTCAATTTACTGACAGGGTCTGGCGCCAAACTCGGCAAACTGTTGACTGAAGAACAGCGAATTGGTTTTTACAGCTTCACCGGCAGCCCTGCTGTGGGGAAGACGTTGTTGCAAAACGCAGGGTTTCGCCGTGTAGCTCTTGAGTTAGGATCAAACTCGGCAAATATTGTCCATCACGATGCGGATATTAAACTGACGGCAGGATTGTGCGTTAAACATGCCTTTGCAAATGCAGGTCAGGTTTGCATATCCTGCCAGAGAGTGTATGTTCATCGCAGTGCCTATAAAGAATTCTGCGATGAGGCAGCAATACACACAGAAAAATTAGTTATGGGCGATCCATTTGATCCTGCTACGGACATTGGCCCCATGATCAGTGAAGCAGAAGCAATCAGAGCAGAAGAATGGGTAAATGAGGCGATCTCTCAAGGAGCCAGAGTACTGGCAGGCGGCAAACGCCGTGGGACTTGGTTTGAACCTACCATTTTAACCGATGTGCAGCATGGTATGAATATTGTCAGTATGGAAGCCTTTGCACCCGTTTTTTCCATTGTGCCTTATGATGAAATTGAGGAAGCCATTGATTTGGTGAATGCTTCTATATATGGACTGCAAGCAGGTGTATTTACCAATTCCTTAGCGATTGCCAGGCTGTGTGCTATGAAAATTGAGACTGGCGGGGTTATTTTCAATGATGGGGCGACCTTCAGGACGGATAACATGCCTTATGGCGGCATTAAGGAAAGCGGTATTGGTCGAGAAGGTCCGCAGTATGCGGTGAAAGAAATGACAGAAGAGAAATTAATCGTTTTTAAATTTTAGTAAGTCTTAACGGTTTTCAAAGTGAATACATCACAAAGAGGCACAAGATATTCTGTGACCTGTTCACATAGACGCAGACTGACATCTGGTGGTAAGATTCATATATAAACCAAATGCGAGTGATGTATTTAGCAATGGCGCTGAATGTATATCTGATGAGATATATTCAGCGCCTTAATTTTTAATGCTAGGGGGCTTTACAATGAGTATTGCAGAAACCAAGACAGAAAAATTGATTCAGAGAAAAAACAATGCAGTTGCGAGGGGAATTGCCAATTCCACAGGTGTTTTTGTAGAGAAAGCCAGCGGAGCGGTGATTACCGATGTAGAAGGTAGAGAATTTCTTGATTTTTATGCAGGTGTAGGGGTTTTAAATGTTGGGCATTGCCCGGAACCTGTGGTGAAGGCCGTACAAAAACAAGCAGAGCAATTACTTCATTCGTTTTTTGCTATCGCTATGTATGAACCCTACGTAGAGTTGGCAGAAAAGATGAATTCCCTGATGCCGGGCGGGTCTTTAAAAAAGACCATGTTTGCCAATAGTGGTGCGGAAGCCGTGGAAAATGCGGTTAAAATTGCTCGCCATGCTACAAAAAGAACAGGGATTATTTCTTTCGAAGGCGCATTTCATGGGCGAACATTTATGACCATGAGTCTTACCAGTAAGGTGAAGCCCTATAAATATGGTTTTGGACCTTTTGCCCCGGAAACTTACAAGGTGCCTTCCGCTTACTGTTATCGCTGTCATTATCGTACCACCCATCCAGGCTGTGGTATGCACTGTCTGGAAAATTTTGAACGGTTTTTTACGGCGGAAATTGATGCGGAGCATATTGCGGCTATGATTATTGAACCGGTGCAGGGCGAAGGTGGTTTTATTGTACCGCCGCCAGAATTTTTGCCAGGTCTTAAGGCGATTTGTGAAAGTAAAGGAATCTTGTTTATTGCTGATGAGGTACAAACAGGGTTTGGCCGTACTGGAAAAATGTTTGCCATTGAAAACTGGGGAGTGGAACCTGACATCATGACTACGGCAAAATCCATTGCTGCCGGTATGCCTCTCAGTGCTGTTACTGGAAAGGCTGAATACATGGATGCACCTGATGCTGGAAATATTGGCGGGACCTATGGCGGGAATCCTTTAGCCTGTGCGGCTGGTTTAGAAACCATAAAGTTTATTGAGGATAACAACCTCTGTAGCCGGGCTGCACAAATCGGCAGCACAGCGATGAAGAGACTGAAAGAATTGCAGGAAAGATGCACTGTTGTTGGTGATGTGAGAGGAATCGGTGCGATGATTGGGATTGAGCTGGTTAAAGATCGGCAAACGAAAGAACCAGCCAAGGAAATTACGAGTAAAGTTGTGAAATATTGCCTGGAGCAAGGGGTAATGTTAATCAGTGCTGGAATTTTTAGTAACGTAATTCGTTTGTTGATCCCTCTAGTGGTCACGGATGAACAGCTGGATCGTGGACTTACTGTTTTAGAGCAAAGTATCTTAAGGGCGGCGAAAGAAGGCTAGTATAACAGCATATTTGCAAGCAAAGGATTGCCGGCAACTAGTAAGGTTGTTGATGAGAAATTGATAAGTTAAGATTACATGCAAGTGCTCATTATAAGCAGCAAAAATCCTGGGAAAATTCTAATGCTGAATTTTCCCAGGATTTATTTATTTCTCCCCGGTTAAAGGTAGAATAGTTGCTTTTTGGCATGGTTACGTTATATTCAGCTATTGTGGTATTCTAGCAAACATATGCACCAATACTCCTAATGTGACTACGCCGATTGCTGCCAATCCGTATAAAAGAACTAACATAGTGTACCTCCTCAAAGCAAGTTGAAACAATACAGTATTCTATGCGGTTACTTGCGAATTGATACATGTACATTCAAAAAAACGTCTGCCTTATATAAGGCAGACGAGATGAAAAAAGTTATATCAACAATGTTATGATAAGGGGAGATCAAATAATTCACGATATTCAGAAAGAATACTAAATTGATACAAGTACATCAAAATAAATAGAATTGCAAATAGTAAAAAGAAAATAGTAGTGGATTTGTCAGACACATGAATCACCTGCGCTTATTGCTTAACATCTACTACAAGCATATCAGTTTTTACATGAGTGTATATTATGTTCATGTTATGAATGGGTTAATTTTTATGTTTAGAAAGAGACTCTTCAATTCCTTTTTGCCTGATTATCGGCTATAATTATACTATTAATGATTTTCATATAATAAATATGAGTAAAAGGCGGATAACTTTATGAAAAAACCATTATTTATCGGATCAGCAGTAGCGATTGTAACTCCCTTTACTGACAATGGTGTTAATTATCAAACTTTAAAAGAGCTGATTGAGTTTCAGATTAAAGGCGGCTCAGATGCCATTGTAATCTGTGGAACCACAGGAGAGGCTTCTACTATGCCAGATGATGAGCATATTGCCGTTATCAAATTTGCGGTAGAAGCAATCAACAAGCGTGTGCCAGTCATAGCTGGTACAGGCAGCAATGATACCCGTCATGCCATCGAGTTATCGAAAGCGGCGGAAGACGTTGGTGCTGATGGAATTTTATCGGTCACCCCATATTACAATAAAGCTACGCAAAAAGGCTTGTATGAACATTTTAAAGTCATTGCCAATAACGTAAAGATACCCCTGGTCTTGTATAATGTGCCGAGCAGAACCAATTTAAATATTAATCCTGAGACGGTAAAGGCATTATCACAAATTGATAATATTATCGCCATTAAAGAATGCAACCTCGGACAAGTAGGCGATGTAGTCAATTTATGCGGAGAAGATTTTGCAGTGTATTCTGGTGATGACAATACTGTATTGCCCATGTTGTCACTAGGCGGCAAAGGCGTCATTTCTGTTATGGCAAATATTATTCCCCAGGAAACTCACAATATGGTTGAGCGTTTTTTCCAAGGTGACACCAAGGGTGCTATCAAACTGCAGCTTCAAACATTGAATCTCATAAAGGCATTATTCAGCGAAGTCAACCCGATTCCGATTAAAGCGGCTGTAAATTTACTGGGCTTTGAAGCTGGTCACTGTCGTATGCCACTGACAGAAATCAGCGAGAGTAATCTTGAGCTTCTTCGCATTGAGATGAAAGCTTACGGCTTACTATAATTGGTTTATTCATCGCTGCACGGTTGCGTATTAACTGTCGAATAAAAAATGTACCTGAGCAATAGAGCTAGAGGCTCGATTGTTCAGGTACATTTTTTCTACTTGCTTATTCAGAAGTTTTAAGTATTTTGCTTTATCTTCCGATATAACTAGTAGAATTAACAGGTAGCATGTTTATCGTAGGAGGAGGATTCTTATACAAAGTGTAACGATTGATGAAATTCAGCCAGGCATGTACTTATCAAAACCGCTCATGTTAGCTGATGGTACAGTTTTGCTCCATGAGGGCATCGTTATGAAGGAACGGTACATTGAGTATCTTCGAAATAAAGGCTTTACCTCTTTATTTGTAGGTGAGCCGCAGATTCAAGAGATCATCGCCCTGGAGGAAGATTTTTATGGTTCTAAATACAAAAAGGAAGCCCTTGGTGCTGCGCGAGATGCAATTCATCAATTTAATGTAGGCAAAGGTGTAAACCTCAATAAAGTAAAAAGCCTTGTCAGTGAATGGATTAATCAGCTTGGGGAGAAACCGGAGAGCATGATGAACCTTCTGGATATACGCCGTAAAAAGGGGTATATGTTTTCTCATGCCGTCAATACTTGTATTTTGTCAATTATGACGGGTATTGCTATGGGATATGATGCTAAACAGTTAGATGAGCTGGGACTTGCTGCGATACTGCATGATGTTGGCAAAATAAAATTTTCGAAGAACATAGCACGGCAGTTTCCCGGTTATTTGACAAGACGTGAAAAAGAAGAATATAAGCGGCATCCATTTTACTCTTTGGAGATCCTGCGGAGGAACCAGACAGTATCTGTCAATGTTCTTAACGCCTGCTTTCAGCATCACGAACGCTGGAACGGCAGTGGCTATCCCATGGGTCTTAAAGGGAATTCCATTTCTGAATATGCCCAAATTATCAGCATTGCTGATGTCTATGAGCGTTTGATCGTGGGGATGCCACACCGTTTGCCGACGCCTGTGTATTACGCTGCTGCGATTTTGAGTAAAGCTGCAGGAGAGTATTTTAATCCGGTTATTGTCGGCAAGTTTAACCAGAGTGTTGCCATTTACCCTATTGGAAAAACGGTGCGGTTAAACAACCAGCAAAGCGGTGTAATTCTTGGTGTGGATCTAAAAAACAAAACTACGCCAGTTGTTCGCATAACGTCCAGTGAGGACGGGCAGAATATCGATCAAATTGTTGAACTTGATTTAATGAAATCGCCTGAACTCTTTATTGTCGATTTTGAAGATGTAACTCCAAATTATTCGCAAGTCCGTGCTGATCAGGCATATGTTTCTTCTCATGTTAAGGAGTAGCAGGCAATGAACAATTAGGCTAAAAAGAGAATCAATAGGATGAACAAAAAGGTTAGAACCCATTGGGTTTCTAACCTTTTGCGGTGTGCCCAGCATGGGCGCTTACTAGTTGGTGAAAGTCCAATACGGGGGTTGATAGTGCCAACCGTTAGCCTAAGACAAGGGTGTCCATCGCGAGGTGGAATCTGAAGGAAGTCGGCGGCAAAACTCCGGTCTGAGGAAGACGAACTACATACAAGGCATATGTCAGCTGGGTGAGTTTGCCGCACAAAACGAAGCCCTAAACTATCCGAAGCGGGCGATGTAAATGTAGCAGATAGGTGGAGTGAAAGTAAGCGTTCTTACCTGGGGAGATCTGACAGTCAAGCTGTGGATATGAATTTGAAAACGGCAACCCGTGCAGTAATGTACGACTGAGCTGTCAGAAGTCAGCAGAGGTCATACTACCAGAGCGGCTATATACGCTCTGGGAAGGACCGAACAATAGGAGGTTTCCGAATTTTGAAAGGTACGAAGAAATGCGTAGAAAGCAGACAACTTCACAAAGAAGGCTGCCTACAGGAGACAAGAGTGGAACTCAGAGGTAATGTAGGAGTGCCGAGCATTTCTCCCATGCCCGAAAGAGGAAGAAACGGTGACAATGAATACGCCGGTGGATTGCTGGAGAAAATCCTTCACCGAGATAACATGAATCTTGCTTATAAGCGAGTGAAGGGTAACAAAGGAAGCCATGGAGTCGACGGAATGACAGTAAATGAACTTTTACAATTCCTGAAACAAAACGGCAACCAACTCAGGCAATCCATACTAGAAGGGACCTATAAGCCCGAGCCGGTCAGACGGATAGAAATACCGAAACCGGACGGGGGGAAAAGGCTACTTGGTATACCTACTGTAGTTGACAGAGTGATACAACAAGCTATAGCTCAAATATTAACCCCAATCTATGAAATGCAGTTTTCGGCAAATAGCTACGGGTTTAGACCCGGCAGAAGTGCAAAACAAGCGGTAGTAAAATGCAAGGAATATATCGAGGCAGGATACACCTGGACAGTTGATATCGACTTGGCAAAGTATTTTGATACCGTAAATCACGATAAACTCATGCGCTTGCTTTCAGAAACCATCGAAGATAGCCGAGTGCTGTCGCTGATACGCAAATATCTGAAATCAGGAGTCATGATAAATGGCGTGGTACAGGAGAGCGAGGAAGGCTGTCCTCAAGGGGGCAATCTTTCTCCACTTCTGAGTAACGTCATGCTGAATGAACTGGACACTGAACTCACGAGACGGGGCTTAAAATTCTGTCGTTATGCTGATGATCAGAATATTTACGTCAAAAGCCGGAAAGCGGCAGAACGGGTCATGGCAAGTATCACGCGATTTCTTGAGCAAAAATTAAGGCTCAAAGTCAATCAAGAAAAGAGTACAGTAGACAGGCCGTGGAAGCTGAAATTTCTAGGTTTTTCGTTCTATCACAAAAAAGGTGGATTAGGAATTAGAGTTCACCCTAAGCCTGTAAAGAAATTCAAGCAAAAGCTGAAGGAAATAACAGGACGAAGCAATGCTATGAGCATGGAGCAAAGAGCGGAAAAGCTCCGGCAGTGCATTGTGGGCTGGATGAACTACTTTGGAATGGCTGATATGAAAACCCTAGCTAAAGCATTGGATGAATGGCTGAGAAGAAGGATTCGAATGTGCTTGTGGAAGCAATGGAAGAAAATTGGGACGAAGCACGATAATCTTGTTGCTCATGGCATAGATAACCGCAAAGCGTGGGAATACGCCAATACAAGAAAGAGCTACTGGCACACAGCCAATAGCCCAATCCTTTCTCGGACGTTAACCAATGAATACCTCAGGAAAATCGGCTTCATCACCATAAGTGAAAGGTATTCACTAGTACACTAATTCTGTTGAACCGCCGTATACCGAACGGTACGTACGGTGGTGTGAGAAGTCGGCTACTCAACTAATGGGTAGCCTCTTACTCGATTTTTCTTAGCGAATAGGATGGTGATTGAAATATCTTCATATTTTACGTTTGGCAATGGACATACGTACCTTGTTCATATTTTCGATGATTGTTTCCTGCTGGCGGAGAAGCGATCCAATGTATAAAACATCAACTATGGCCAGATGAATTAAGCGTGAGGCCATAGCTTCTGAACGGTAATTAATTTCTCTGCCCATACCATGAAGTGAAATATCGGCTAACTGACTGAGAGGTGATCGCATATAACTAGTAATTGCAATGGTAGTAATATGGTTGCTTTTTGCCATAGCAACAGCATCAAGTATATCGCGATTAGCACCAGTATGAGACACCGCAATGACTACATCACCAGGCTTAAGCAACGTGGCGGATGCGATTTGCAGATGTGGGTCAGAGTAAGCTCTTACGGAAATACCAAAGCGCATAAAACGGTGCTCAATGTCGGAAGCGATCACTGCTGATCCGCCTGAGCCGTAAACATCAATCCGACGTGTGTTAGTGATCGCTTGGATGGCATTTTCAATTGCTTCTTCGTCAATGATCTTAAGGGTATCTTGCAGCCCTTCATTTATGCCTAAGAAAATCTTGCTAGTCATATTTCTGATGGAATCGGTAGGATGAACTTCTTTATAGACGGATTCTAAGGGAGTATATAAATCCCCGGCAAGGGCAATCTTCAATTCTTGGTACCCCGAAAAGCCTAATTTTTTGCAAAGACGAAAAACAGTTGCTTCTGCATTCTTAGCTGCTTCCGCTAACTCCGTGATGGTCATATGTATGACTTCAGAAGGATTTTCCAGAATATAAGTTGCAGTTTTTTGTTCGGTTTTAGTTAAATCATTAAAACCACTGCGTATACGCGGCAAGCATGAATTCAAGGTACTTTCCATTTTATGTCCTCCAACCTTTTGCAAGAAGAGAAATTTGAATGTTTATCCGATGGCTAAGCTGTTCTAAGGATAAGACTGACTAAGATTGACAGTGAAATTGAAGCTGTCAATTTTTCCTTCTTTATGTATCCATATTGTATCAGACACCCTAAAGCCATGCAAGTTTATGTAAGACGGATTGGGATTTTAATCCTCATATATTATTGTTGACAATAGTATTAAGAAATGATATTATATTTCTTGCAGTCAAGTAATGTAACTTTGACTGGTGTAAACACCTTGGAGAGATGTCCGAGCGGTTGAAGGAGCACGCCTGGAAAGCGTGTGTACGGGAAACTGTACCGAGGGTTCGAATCCCTCTCTCTCCGCCATTGCAGAAGATATAAGCGTTTGTGAGTTATATTATAACTTGCAAGCGCTTTTTTGTGCTTAATTTTATGTTAAGTGCATAAAATTAGTTTTCATTTATCAAAAGCATTATGTAAAATAATGGTTTATTTGCAATATATTTGATGGAGCGTATAGAGTAAATAACTGTTGATAATAATATTTAGAGTGTGAGGTGAATGTATGAATTCTTCTTCCAACAAAGAACCACGCCATCCGAAGGGGCTGGTTTCTACCATTTCCATAAACCTAGTTCATTTAAGAAATCCGTGGATAATTGCATTTTGGTCAGCAATGCTTCCAGGATTCGGTCATGTTAGTTTGGGCAGTTACATACATGGTTTTCTCTTAATTCTTTGGGAACTCATAATCAATATGAATGGTAATATAAATTATGCAATCTTATACTCCTTTACAGGACGATATGACATGGCAATCGAGGTAGTTGACAATAGGTGGTTACTTTTGTATGTTCCTGTTTATATATGGTCAATTTGGAGCAGTTACCGTCAAAGCGTAGACTTAAATAAAATGTCTATATTGGCGGATAGAGAGAGAAGTCCAATAAGCCCTTCCAAAATATCGACATTGGAAATCTGCTTCTTAGATAAGAAAATTCCATGGGTTTCACTATGGTGGTCGCTCCTTATGCCAGGTATAGGGCATCTTTATACACATCGATTGCCTACGGGCTTTCTCGTACTTGGCTGGTGGATCGTTATATGTTATTATTCCAACGCGGTACAGGCGGTACAATTTACGGCACTTGGAGAATATAATAATGCAATTGCAGTAATTAACCCTCAATGGATACTGTTTTTACCATCTACTTATGGATTTAGTCTTTATGATGGTTATGTAAATACTGTTGAATACAACAGGTTGTATGACCAAGAACAAGCTAGGTATCTCGAAGACAATTTTCAGGATACTGCTTTTGAGATGCCAGTATAAGCAGGAGTGATTGATATGTATGTGTTTTCCACTTTTGAACACTCATCGCTCTTAGAATTAGCCATTAGCGAATTGGAGGAGAAGGACATTGCTCGGGATAAGATACTAGCTGTACCGATGTCACGAATGGGAGAAGAACGTCAATTGTTTGATACTATCCATCGTGCTGACGGTCATAGCTTGCTTGACGGGGGAGCTATGCTTGGCACCGTTTTTATGCTATTTGGCGTGATGTGGGGATTTCTTTGGAAATTTGGACCGATACTAGGAGGACTAACGGGTTTCGCACTGGGGGTAGCGGTCGGATTCGCGTTTGATTACTTTAATAGCAAAAGAAGTGTCAAAAAAGACAAGGCAAAAAACGTAACCACAGAGGTGGTTCTTGTTATCAATTGCGAACAAAGTGAAGTTAAAATGGTAGAAGCTGTTCTTTGGAATCATCTGGCGACCTCAATTGGACGGGTGAAAAGAAGCTGAAGAAAAATTGGTACAGATATAGACAGCATTTAGAGAGTCTATAGGGCAGCTTATAATTGATTTTTAGTTAGTTGTTTATATTTGCATCCATAATTCCTACGCATTGGGTAATTTTTAACAACAATATACACTTGCGTTAGTAAAATAAATAGTATATAATATGTATACGCCTTGAGTGAACATAATGTTTTTATTTGAATTTGTGCGGTAGAAAAGTTATTGTTATTAGATTTTTGAATTTCTCTGGTTATTACATTTTAATAGAGATGTCAGTAGGTACTGATCGTTGTTGGCATAAAATTTAATATTTTAGCCATTTATTTATTTTAGAGTGGGGCCACAGCAAAAGTTGGGTCTTACGCAATGGAAACTCATGAACCCCGTCAGATTCGGAAGAAAGCAGCGGTAAGTGATAATTTTTATGTGCCGTGAGGTTGCCTGACTTTTGTTGTGGCCCGACGCTAAAATGATGAATGCAACCTAAAAAGCAACCAGAAATCTGGTTGCTTTTTAGTGTATTATAAGTAGTTTGCTCACTAAAGAAAAAGGGAAAGCTACTTTAGCGTAGAATACCATAGATGTTGTAAGGAGGTGTTGGGTAGATGGCTTATGTTGCGTTGTACCGCCAATGGCGCCCACAGGATTTTGAAAATCTAGTAGGACAAAAGCATATTAGTGTTACTTTGAAGAATGCAATTGTATCGGGGAAAATTGCTCATGCTTATTTATTTTCGGGACCACGAGGCACAGGGAAAACGAGTACTGCCAAGATTTTGGCGAAATCTTTAAACTGCATACATGGTCCAACACCTGAGCCTTGTAATGTGTGTTTAAATTGTCAGTCGATTAATGCTGGAACGTCTATGGATGTATTTGAAATTGATGCTGCCTCTAATCGGGGGATTGACGAAATTCGCGAACTTCGGGAGACGGTTAAGTTTGCGCCTGTAGATGGCCGGTATAAGGTATATATCATCGATGAAGTACATATGTTAACAACTGAGGCGTTTAATGCACTATTAAAGACATTAGAAGAACCGCCTGCCCATGTAGTATTTATTCTAGCCACGACGGAAGCGCATAAAATTCCAGCGACGATTCATTCCCGTTGTCAACGTTATGATTTTAGACGTATCGATGCTGAAGCAATAGAAGGTCGTTTAACTGCAGTTGTTCAGCACGAAGGGCTAAATGTAGCACCAGATGCATTAAAGCTGATTGCTTCTCATGCAGATGGAGGGCTTCGGGATGCTCTAAGTATTCTTGATCAATGTACTACCATGGAAAATGGAATCGTTACTGCAGAGAAGGTTCGACAATTATTAGGTCTTATCGGTCATGAGTGGGTATGGCGCATTACCGAAGCGTTGGCGGAACGTGATTTTAAAGCGGTATTGATGGCATTAGGAGAATTAATTGCACTAGGTAAAGAAGTACGTCAGATACTCTTAGAAGTGGCTTTATATATGAGAAGTATCATGCTATTCAAAGCTGCTCCTGATATTGATAGCATTGAATTATATGGAGATGACCGAAATGTATTAGCCAAACATGGAGAACAGTTTAAGCATGATGAATTAATTGATATGATCAAGATATTAAATGAAGGTGCCAATGATGCAAAATGGGCGCCTGAGCCTCGAATTACAGCAGAGATGACTCTGTTGTCCCTTTGTCGTCGTTCAGCACAAGCAGATATGGCGAATTTGCTGGAGCGAATAGCAATATTGGAAGAGAAGGTATCAGGGCAGTCCTTTCCGCGAATAGAGCCTCCAATTATAAAACAAGTAGAAACTGTGCGTCCTCCTGCTCCGGCAAAACCAGTTTCTGCTCAACCCGTGAATCCAAAGCCGATAGAAAAAGTTGAGGTAAAGCAGGAAATAACTCATGAACAGCCTCAGACAGAGCTCGTTGTGGATAGCAATTCGTCATCAAGCGATGTAAAAGAGATTTGGGACAATGTCCTTAAAGAATTGGTGGCAAGCGGTAAGCGCTCTGTACATGCTTGTGTTTCTCAAGGAAAATTGATAAGTTTGAATGATAAACAGGCTATTGTTCAGTTTGCAGCTGCTTTTCCCAAGGAACGTACTGAAAAAGAAGATTATCGAATTATGATAGAAAAAGTATTAACCCAATTTTGTGGAAAAACAGTGCAACTTTGTTGTATACTGGGAAGTGCGGCGATAGCTCCAAAGGCAGCTGCTCTACCACCGAAGGAGAAGCCGGTGACGGCTGCACCGCCGCTGGAAGAAGAAGTTCATCCGGCTTTACGTCAGGCTATGCATATGTTTGGTGGTAAGGTTATAAAAAAAGAAGAATACAAGGGGGATTAAGATATGTTTGGAAATATGGGAAATATGGCTGGTATGATGAAGAAAATGCAAAAGCTGCAAGGTGAAATGAGTAAAATGCAAGAAGAGCTTAAAACGCGAACATTGGAAGCTACCGCAGGTGGCGGTGCAATAAAAGTAGTTATTACTGGTGAAAAACAAATTCAGTCTTTAAAAATTGATCCCAGCGTAGTGGATGCAGAAGATATGGAGATGCTGGAAGACTTGGTGACTGCAGCCGTCAATGAGGCTATTAAAAAGGTCGACGATATGATGGCTCAAGAAATGGGAAAACTCACTGGTGGTATGAATCTGCCTTCTGGTTTATTTTAAACGATGCAATATATAGCACCGTTGGCGAAATTGATAGAGCAGTTTCGCGCACTGCCGGGAATCGGTTCTAAATCAGCTGCACGTTTAGCATATCATGTTTTAGAGATGGATAAATCTCGAGCAGAAAGCTTAGCTCAGGCGATTATAGAGGCCAAAGAGAAGATTGGTTATTGTGAAGTTTGTTTTAATTTAACAGATTGTAATCCTTGTTCGATTTGTCGGGATGCTGGACGGGACGTCAGCATCGTGTGTGTGATGGAAGAACCTCGGGATGTAGCTGCTGTGGAACGTACGCGAGAATATCACGGCAGGTATCATGTGCTGCATGGACAGTTATCTCCTTTAGAAGGGGTTGGACCTAATGATATTAGAATAAAGGAATTGCTAACGCGTATTGGAGAGGGAGAGATCCAAGAAGTGATTATGGCAACCAATCCGGATGTAGAAGGTGAGGCTACAGCAATGTATATTGCGAGGCTGTTAAAACCTTTAGGGATAAGAGTCACCCGAATTGCTCATGGATTGCCAGTAGGTGGCGATTTGGAGTATGCTGATGAAGTGACTTTGTCCAAGGCTATGGAAAATCGCCGAGAAATGTAATGTTTAAATACTCCTGTTTTTGGTAAAAATAACCGTAAGACAGGAGGGGAATTATGAATATAATAGAAACATTGCAGAAAATACAAGATTATGTTTATGGCAGCGAAAAGTTGGATGCCAAACCCTTGCCCTCTTTATCCATTGTGGTAGAAGAAGCCAGGCAAGAATGGTTAAATGCCCAGCATTATTATAATAGTGTTTCTGATCAAGATTTGGTTGACCATGCCGTTTATTTAATGCAGGCAGCTGAAAAGAAATATGTATACCTATTAAAGCAAGCTCGTCAAGAAGGTATTGTACGCTCTCCTTATACTGTTGCTGATAGCGACGAGTACAAAAAACTATAAAATTTCATTCTTAATAAAAAGGGTCAGAGTTTTCTAAACTCTGACCCTTCTTTAGTTAAGGGGACGTAAAATCACCTCTTCTTAATCATACTTGGACCAGAATGACCATATTAATAGAAGAAAGGTGATAACAAGAGATAGAAGAGGGCGGGATTATAAGTTATAATGAGGTATATAAGTAAAGCGTTTAAAACGTGTGAAAAGAAGTAGTAAGAGAGGAAGGGTGTACTATGCTTGGCGGATTTGGAGATTTTAATGTAATTCTGGCATATGTTTTTGGCATTATTCTATTATATGTTGTGGGACGAATGTTTTTAATGCCAATCAAATTAATTTTTCGCTTGATTTATAATGGTTTAATTGGGGGTGCCATGTTGTGGGCATTAAATTTTGTGGGGCTGCATATAGGATTTACAATTGCAATTAATCCAATAACGGCATTAATCGCAGGGTTTCTAGGACTTCCAGGAGTAATGTTGCTTATCTTGTTTAAGTTGTTCGTTGCCTAACTGTGGGGAAGCAACAAGGTTTGTTCGCTTCCCGATCTATAATTGCATATGATGAAAAAACATTACAGCATTGTAAGCCAATTACTTGCATTATAATGTATTTAATAAAAAACAATAAAAACATTAAAAAGATAAATAAAAGGTATTGACATGCATGAATTATTTGTGATATTATAAGTGAGTCGCCACAAGCGGCGTGATGTTCCTTGAAAACTAAACAATGTAAGTAAGGTTAAAATAAGCCAGATGTGCGGTACTCGTTTTTCGAGTGCAAAACAAAGTTGTTCTGCGAAAGTGAGAGCAACACAAACAAGTTTTTTAAAGAGCCATCAAGGTTCTTCATAATATAACTTTTATGGAGAGTTTGATCCTGGCTCAGGACGAACGCTGGCGGCGTGCCTAACACATGCAAGTCGAACGGAGATTTCAGCAATGGAATTTTAGTGGCGAACGGGTGAGTAACGCGTAGACAACCTACCTTCTAGCTGGGGACAACACTGCGAAAGTGGTGCTAATACCGAATGTTGTATTTTGAGTGCATACTTAAGATACTAAAGGTGGCCTCTATTTATAAGCTATCACTAGAAGATGGGTCTGCGTCTGATTAGCTAGTTGGTGAGGTAATGGCTCACCAAGGCGACGATCAGTAGCCGGTCTGAGAGGATGAACGGCCACACTGGGACTGAGACACGGCCCAGACTCCTACGGGAGGCAGCAGTGGGGAATCTTCCGCAATGGACGAAAGTCTGACGGAGCAACGCCGCGTGAGTGAAGAAGGTTTTCGGATCGTAAAACTCTGTTTTCAGGGACGAATGTGTGGATTGTAAATAATGGTTCATAATGACGGTACCTGACAAGAAAGCCACGGCTAACTACGTGCCAGCAGCCGCGGTAATACGTAGGTGGCAAGCGTTGTCCGGAATTATTGGGCGTAAAGCGCGCGCAGGTGGGATAATCAGTCTGATGTTAAAGTTCGGGGCTTAACCCCGTGAAGCATTGGATACTGTTATTCTTGAGTGCAGGAGAGGAAAGTGGAATTCCTAGTGTAGCGGTGAAATGCGTAGATATTAGGAGGAACACCAGTGGCGAAGGCGACTTTCTGGACTGTGTCTGACACTGAGGCGCGAAAGCCAGGGTAGTGAACGGGATTAGATACCCCGGTAATCCTGGCCGTAAACGATGGGTACTAGGTGTTGGGGGTATCGACCCCTCCAGTGCCGGAGTTAACGCAATAAGTACCCCGCCTGGGGAGTACGGCCGCAAGGTTGAAACTCAAAGGAATTGACGGGGGCCCGCACAAGCGGTGGAGTATGTGGTTTAATTCGACGCAACGCGAAGAACCTTACCAAGGCTTGACATCGTCTGATGATCCTAGAGATAGGAAGTTCTTCTTCGGAAGACAGATAGACAGGTGGTGCATGGCTGTCGTCAGCTCGTGTCGTGAGATGTTGGGTTAAGTCCCGCAACGAGCGCAACCCTTATCCTATGTTGCCAGCACGTAAAGGTGGGAACTCATGGGAGACTGCCGTGGATAACACGGAGGAAGGTGGGGATGACGTCAAGTCATCATGCCCCTTATGTCTTGGGCTACACACGTACTACAATGGGCTTAAATAGAGGGTAGCGAAGCCGCGAGGTGAAGCCAAACCCAAAAACAAGCTCTCAGTTCGGATTGCAGGCTGCAACTCGCCTGCATGAAGTCGGAATCGCTAGTAATCGCAGATCAGCATGCTGCGGTGAATACGTTCCCGGGCCTTGTACACACCGCCCGTCACACCACGAAAGTTGAGAGCACCCGAAGCCGGTGAGGTAACCAGCAATGGAACCAGCCGTCGAAGGTGAGATCAGTGATTGGGGTGAAGTCGTAACAAGGTAGCCGTATCGGAAGGTGCGGCTGGATCACCTCCTTTCTATGGAGATTTGAATTCTTGAAATACAGGATTCTAATCCAAGGTCGACACATCTGGCATTATATACTAGACGGAGCTTATGTGCTTGCTGTAGTATTATAAATCTACTTACATTGCTTAGTTTTGAGGGAATACAGAAACATGCCTGTTGAATAAAGTAAGCAGGCATGATAATATATATCCTCATATAGTGGGGGATTAGCTCAGCTGGGAGAGCACCTGCCTTGCACGCAGGGGGTCAACGGTTCGATCCCGTTATCCTCCACCATTTTTTTATGTTCTTTGAAAACTGCACAGAAGAAAGCAACGTAATAATTCTAATAGCAATATTAGGGTGATTACCGAGCATGTTAGGATTATTTGAAACATGTATATGTATATATTTCGGCGTCAAACCCGAATATACACAAACCACAGGTTGACAAGAAATAGTTAGCTGCTAGGAGCGACGAGGACATGAAATGAGTCGTACTACTTGTACGTCAAATGGAATGCCCGCAGAAGCGACAACGCAGATGACTGTTTATTGACAGCCGACTATTAGAGTGACGAAGTCAAGCTAATAAGGGCATACGGTGGATGCCTTGGCGCCAAGAGCCGAAGAAGGACGGGGTAAGCTCCGAAAAGTCACGGGGAATCGCAAGCAGGTATTGATCCGTGAATATCCGAATGGGGAAACCCAACAATGGTAATGCATTGTTACCCATACCTGAGAGTATGAGGAGGGCACCTGGGGAACTGAAACATCTAAGTACCCAGAGGAAAAGTAATCAAGCGAGATTCCCTAAGTAGCGGCGAGCGAACGGGGAAGAGCCCAAACCGATTCAGTTTACTGATTCGGGGTTGAGGACCAGCATAATTCAAGTCAGGCTTAGTCGAACTACCTGGAAAGGTAGACCATAGGGGGTAACAGTCCCGTAGACGAAAAGCAGAGCGAGATGGCTGAGATCCAGAGTACCACGAGACACGTGAAACCTTGTGGGAAGCAGGGGGGACCACCCTCCAAGGCAAAATACTCCTTGGCGACCGATAGCGTATAGTACCGTGAGGGAAAGGTGAAAAGCACCCCGGGAGGGGAGTGAAAAAGAACCTGAAACCGTATGTCTACAAGCAGTCGAAGACCCTTATGTGGTCGACGGCGTGCCTATTGAAGAATGAACCGGCGAGTTACAGTAACTAGCGAGGTTAAGCAGGAAATGTGGAGCCGCAGCGAAAGCGAGTCTTAATAGGGCGATTAGTTAGTTGTTGTAGACCCGAAACCGCAGTGATCTATCCATGGCCAGGTTGAAGCGCAGGTAAAATTGCGTGGAGGACCGAACCCGTGAACGTTGAAAAGTTTTGGGATGAGTTGTGGATAGGGGTGAAATGCCAATCGAACGCGGAGATAGCTGGTTCTCCCCGAAATAGCTTTAGGGCTAGCCTCAAGAAATAAGTACAGACGGTAGAGCTCTGATTGGGCTAGGGGCCTTATAGGTTACCGAACTCTGTCAAACTGCGAATGGCTGTACTCGGACCTTGGGAGTCAGACTGCGAATGATAAGATCCGTAGTCAAGAGGGAAACAGCCCAGACCATCAGCTAAGGTCCCCAATGCCGTACTAAGTGGCAAAGGATGTGGAACTTCAGAAACAACCAGGATGTTGGCTTAGAAGCAGCCACCATTTAAAGAGTGCGTAATAGCTCACTGGTCGAGAGGTTTTGCGCCGAAGATGTCCGGGGCTAAAGTACGGAACCGAAGCTATGGATTTGTATCTTAGGATACAAGTGGTAGGGGAGCGTTCTATACGCATCGAAGCAGTACCGTAAGGAGCTGTGGAGTATATAGAAGTGAGAATGCCGGTATGAGTAGCGAAAAGACAAGTGAGAATCTTGTCCACCGAAAGCCTAAGGTTTCCTGAGCAACGCTCGTCGTCTCAGGGTAAGTCGGGGCCTAAGCCGAGGCGTAAATGCGTAGGCGATGGACAACTGGCAAACATTCCAGTACCACCCACATCCGTTTGAGTGATGGAGTGACACAGAAGGGTAAGTAATCGCATGAATGGAAGAAATGCGTCTAAGCTTGTAGGGTGTTTAGCAGGCAAATCCGCTAAACGTTAAGCCTGAGGAGTGACGGGGAGTTGACCGTAAGGTTGATGAACTTACTGATCCCATACTGTCAAGAAAAGCTTCTAGCGAGGCTGTGGGTGCCCGTACCGCAAACCGACACAGGTAGGCGGGGAGAGAATCCTAAGGTGCGCGGGAAAACCCTCGTTAAGGAACTCGGCAAAATGTCCCCGTAACTTCGGGAGAAGGGGAGCCTCTTTAGGTGATTACCCTAGCGGTATGAGCTAAAGGAGGTCGCAGAAAAGAGGCCCAAGCGACTGTTTACCACAAACACAGGTGCCTGCTAAAGCGAAAGCTGACGTATAGGTGCTGACACCTGCCCGGTGCTGGAAGGTTAAGGGGAGTGCTTAGAAGCAATTCGAAGGTGTGAACTGAAGCCCCAGTAAACGGCGGCCGTAACTATAACGGTCCTAAGGTAGCGAAATTCCTTGTCGGGTAAGTTCCGACCCGCACGAAAGGTGTAACGACTTGGGCACTGTCTCAACGAGGGACCCGGTGAAATTGAAATACCTGTGAAGATGCAGGTTACCCGCGACTGGACAGAAAGACCCCATGGAGCTTTACTGTAGCCTGACATTGAATTTTGGTAAATGATGTACAGGATAGGTGGGAGACTGCGAGACATGTACGCTAGTATGTGTGGAGTCGTTGTTGGGATACCACCCTTTATTTACTGGAATTCTAACTTTAGTAGTAACGATACTAAGGACAGTGTCAGGTGGGCAGTTTGACTGGGGCGGTCGCCTCCGAAAATGTAACGGAGGCGCTCAAAGGTTCCCTCAGCGCGGTTGGAAATCGCGCGCAGAGTGCAAAGGCAGAAGGGAGCTTGACTGCGAGACGTACAGGTCGAGCAGGGACGAAAGTCGGACTTAGTGATCCGGTGGTACCGCGTGGAAGGGCCATCGCTCAACGGATAAAAGCTACCCTGGGGATAACAGGCTAATCTCTCCCAAGAGTCCATATCGACGGGGAGGTTTGGCACCTCGATGTCGGCTCATCACATCCTGGGGCTGTAGTAGGTCCCAAGGGTTGGGCTGTTCGCCCATTAAAGTGGTACGTGAGCTGGGTTCAGAACGTCGTGAGACAGTTCGGTCCCTATCCATCGCGGGCGCAAGAGATTTGAAGGGAGCTGCTCCTAGTACGAGAGGACCGGAGTGGACGAACCAATGGTGTACCAGTTATTCCGCCAGGAGTACAGCTGGGTAGCTACGTTCGGAAAGGATAAACGCTGAAAGCATCTAAGCGTGAAACCAGCCTTAAGATGAGATCTCTCATAGCGTAAGCTAGTAAGTCCCCTTGTAGATGACAAGGTTGATAGGCCAGGTGTGTAAGTCCAGCAATGGATTCAGCTGACTGGTACTAATAGGACGAGGGCTTGACTTAAATTTAGTTAGCAGCTTGCTGCTAACGACTAACATGCAGTCTTTCTTCTGTGAAGTTTTGAAGGAACATATTTATATGTACTTCTAAAAACTTTAATCCAGTGGCGATAGCTAAGGGGTTCCACCTGTTCCCATACCGAACACAGCAGTTAAGCCCTTATACGTCGAAAGTACTTGGTTGGAAACGGCCTGGGAGGATAGATAGTTGCTGGTTAGAGCACTCATTCTTTGTGAGTGCTCTTTGTTTTTCTCAAAAAATGCTTATTGCGGTAAGCGATACTGGATCTTGATGTATTTGTATCTGGTGACGATAGCTAAGGGGTTCCACCTGTTCCCATACCGAACACAGCAGTTAAGCCCTTATACGCCGAAAGTACTTGCTTGGAAACGAGCTGGGAGGATAGGTAGCTGCCAGTAAAAGCACTCCTGTTATGAATGCTTTTCAAAAGATCAGAACCAAAGAAAAAAGATGAAAAATAGTACTTGACATAATGTGTGACAAAGTGTTATACTGAATAAGTTGTCAGCGACGCTGGCAATAAGTACTAAAAGAAAAGTGTTGACAGAAAGTAACCTTTCATGTTAACATAAAGATCCGCGCTAAACGGCGGAACGATCATGAATAAATGATCGAATGATGTTCCTTGAAAACTAAACAATGTAAGTAAGGTTAAAATAAGCCAGATGTGCGGTACTCGTTTTTCGAGTGCAAAACAAAGTTGTTCTGCGAAAGTGAGAGCAACACAAACAAGTTTTTTAAAGAGCCATCAAGGTTCTTCATAATATAACTTTTATGGAGAGTTTGATCCTGGCTCAGGACGAACGCTGGCGGCGTGCCTAACACATGCAAGTCGAACGGAGATTTCAGCAATGGAATTTTAGTGGCGAACGGGTGAGTAACGCGTAGACAACCTACCTTCTAGCTGGGGACAACACTGCGAAAGTGGTGCTAATACCGAATGTTGTATTTTGAGTGCATACTTAAGATACTAAAGGTGGCCTCTATTTATAAGCTATCACTAGAAGATGGGTCTGCGTCTGATTAGCTAGTTGGTGAGGTAATGGCTCACCAAGGCGACGATCAGTAGCCGGTCTGAGAGGATGAACGGCCACACTGGGACTGAGACACGGCCCAGACTCCTACGGGAGGCAGCAGTGGGGAATCTTCCGCAATGGACGAAAGTCTGACGGAGCAACGCCGCGTGAGTGAAGAAGGTTTTCGGATCGTAAAACTCTGTTTTCAGGGACGAATGTGTGGATTGTAAATAATGGTTCATAATGACGGTACCTGACAAGAAAGCCACGGCTAACTACGTGCCAGCAGCCGCGGTAATACGTAGGTGGCAAGCGTTGTCCGGAATTATTGGGCGTAAAGCGCGCGCAGGTGGGATAATCAGTCTGATGTTAAAGTTCGGGGCTTAACCCCGTGAAGCATTGGATACTGTTATTCTTGAGTGCAGGAGAGGAAAGTGGAATTCCTAGTGTAGCGGTGAAATGCGTAGATATTAGGAGGAACACCAGTGGCGAAGGCGACTTTCTGGACTGTGTCTGACACTGAGGCGCGAAAGCCAGGGTAGTGAACGGGATTAGATACCCCGGTAATCCTGGCCGTAAACGATGGGTACTAGGTGTTGGGGGTATCGACCCCTCCAGTGCCGGAGTTAACGCAATAAGTACCCCGCCTGGGGAGTACGGCCGCAAGGTTGAAACTCAAAGGAATTGACGGGGGCCCGCACAAGCGGTGGAGTATGTGGTTTAATTCGACGCAACGCGAAGAACCTTACCAAGGCTTGACATCGTCTGATGATCCTAGAGATAGGAAGTTCTTCTTCGGAAGACAGATAGACAGGTGGTGCATGGCTGTCGTCAGCTCGTGTCGTGAGATGTTGGGTTAAGTCCCGCAACGAGCGCAACCCTTATCCTATGTTGCCAGCACGTAAAGGTGGGAACTCATGGGAGACTGCCGTGGATAACACGGAGGAAGGTGGGGATGACGTCAAGTCATCATGCCCCTTATGTCTTGGGCTACACACGTACTACAATGGGCTTAAATAGAGGGTAGCGAAGCCGCGAGGTGAAGCCAAACCCAAAAACAAGCTCTCAGTTCGGATTGCAGGCTGCAACTCGCCTGCATGAAGTCGGAATCGCTAGTAATCGCAGATCAGCATGCTGCGGTGAATACGTTCCCGGGCCTTGTACACACCGCCCGTCACACCACGAAAGTTGAGAGCACCCGAAGCCGGTGAGGTAACCAGCAATGGAACCAGCCGTCGAAGGTGAGATCAGTGATTGGGGTGAAGTCGTAACAAGGTAGCCGTATCGGAAGGTGCGGCTGGATCACCTCCTTTCTATGGAGATTTGAAGGATGAAATACTCTTTCATATCCAAGGTCGACACATCTGGTTGTTCACTTTTACTTACATTGCTTAGTTTTGAGGGAATACATCCCATGTTGCTAAAAGTAATTTTAGTAATGTGCAATGTAGTACCTTTGATGTTCTTTGAAAACTGCACAGAAGAAAGCAACGTAATAATTCTAATAGCAATATTAGGGTGATTACCGAGCATGTTAGGATTAATTTAGTTTTAACGTATATCATTTTATGTTTTCTAAATGTGATTGATATACAAAAGCCACAGATTGGCAAGAAGCTGTCAGCTGCTAGGCGGAGCGAGGACATGAATGGAGTCGTACTTACTTGTACGTCGACATGAATGCCCACAGCGACAACAACGCAAATGATAGGTTATTGACAATCGAGTAACTTATAAGTCAAGTTACAAAGGGCATACGGTGGATGCCTTGGCGCCAAGAGCCGAAGAAGGACGGGGTAAGCTCCGAAAAGTCACGGGGAATCGCAAGCAGGTATTGATCCGTGAATATCCGAATGGGGAAACCCAACAATGGTAATGCATTGTTACCCATGGCTGAGACCATGAGGAGGGCACCTGGGGAACTGAAACATCTAAGTACCCAGAGGAAAAGTAATCAAGCGAGATTCCCTAAGTAGCGGCGAGCGAACGGGGAAGAGCCCAAACCGATTCAGTTTACTGATTCGGGGTTGAGGACCAGCATAATTCAAGTCAGGCTTAGTCGAACTACCTGGAAAGGTAGACCATAGGGGGTAACAGTCCCGTAGACGAAAAGCAGAGCAAGATGGCTGAGATCCAGAGTACCACGAGACACGTGAAACCTTGTGGGAAGCAGGGGGGACCACCCTCCAAGGCAAAATACTCCTTGGCGACCGATAGCGTATAGTACCGTGAGGGAAAGGTGAAAAGCACCCCGGGAGGGGAGTGAAAAAGAACCTGAAACCGTATGTCTACAAGCAGTCGAAGACCCTTATGTGGTCGACGGCGTGCCTATTGAAGAATGAACCGGCGAGTTACAGTAACTAGCGAGGTTAAGCAGAAAATGTGGAGCCGCAGCGAAAGCGAGTCTTAATAGGGCGATTAGTTAGTTGTTGTAGACCCGAAACCGCAGTGATCTATCCATGGCCAGGTTGAAGCGCAGGTAAAATTGCGTGGAGGACCGAACCCGTGAACGTTGAAAAGTTTTGGGATGAGTTGTGGATAGGGGTGAAATGCCAATCGAACGCGGAGATAGCTGGTTCTCCCCGAAATAGCTTTAGGGCTAGCCTCAAGAAATAAGTACAGACGGTAGAGCTCTGATTGGGCTAGGGGCCTTATAGGTTACCGAACTCTGTCAAACTGCGAATGGCTGTACTCGGACCTTGGGAGTCAGACTGCGAATGATAAGATCCGTAGTCAAGAGGGAAACAGCCCAGACCATCAGCTAAGGTCCCCAATGCCGTACTAAGTGGCAAAGGATGTGGAACTTCAGAAACAACCAGGATGTTGGCTTAGAAGCAGCCACCATTTAAAGAGTGCGTAATAGCTCACTGGTCGAGAGGTTTTGCGCCGAAGATGTCCGGGGCTAAAGTACGGAACCGAAGCTATGGATTTGTATCGTAAGATACAAGTGGTAGGGGAGCGTTCTATACGCATCGAAGCAGTACCGTAAGGAGCTGTGGAGTATATAGAAGTGAGAATGCCGGTATGAGTAGCGAAAAGACAAGTGAGAATCTTGTCCACCGAAAGCCTAAGGTTTCCTGAGCAACGCTCGTCGTCTCAGGGTAAGTCGGGGCCTAAGCCGAGGCGTAAATGCGTAGGCGATGGACAACTGGCAAACATTCCAGTACCACCCCCATCCGTTTGAGTGATGGAGTGACACAGAAGGGTAAGTAATCGCGTGAATGGAAGAAACGCGTCTAAGCTTGTAGGGTGTTTAGCAGGCAAATCCGCTAAACGTTAAGCCTGAGGAGTGACGGGGAGTTGACCGTAAGGTTGATGAACTTACTGATCCCATGCTGTCAAGAAAAGCTTCTAGCGAGGCTGTGGGTGCCCGTACCGCAAACCGACACAGGTAGGCGGGGAGAGAATCCTAAGGTGCGCGGGAAAACCCTCGTTAAGGAACTCGGCAAAATGTCCCCGTAACTTCGGGAGAAGGGGAGCCTCTTTAGGTGATTACCCTAGCGGTATGAGCTAAAGGAGGTCGCAGAAAAGAGGCCCAAGCGACTGTTTACCACAAACACAGGTGCCTGCTAAAGCGAAAGCTGACGTATAGGTGCTGACACCTGCCCGGTGCTGGAAGGTTAAGGGGAGTGCTTAGAAGCAATTCGAAGGTGTGAACTGAAGCCCCAGTAAACGGCGGCCGTAACTATAACGGTCCTAAGGTAGCGAAATTCCTTGTCGGGTAAGTTCCGACCCGCACGAAAGGTGTAACGACTTGGGCACTGTCTCAACGAGGGACCCGGTGAAATTGAAATACCTGTGAAGATGCAGGTTACCCGCGACTGGACAGAAAGACCCCATGGAGCTTTACTGTAGCCTGACATTGAATTTTGGTAAATGATGTACAGGATAGGTGGGAGACTGCGAGACATGTACGCTAGTATGTGTGGAGTCGTTGTTGGGATACCACCCTTTATTTACTGGAATTCTAACTTTAGTAGTAACGATACTAAGGACAGTGTCAGGTGGGCAGTTTGACTGGGGCGGTCGCCTCCGAAAATGTAACGGAGGCGCTCAAAGGTTCCCTCAGCGCGGTTGGAAATCGCGCGCAGAGTGCAAAGGCAGAAGGGAGCTTGACTGCGAGACGTACAGGTCGAGCAGGGACGAAAGTCGGACTTAGTGATCCGGTGGTACCGCGTGGAAGGGCCATCGCTCAACGGATAAAAGCTACCCTGGGGATAACAGGCTAATCTCTCCCAAGAGTCCATATCGACGGGGAGGTTTGGCACCTCGATGTCGGCTCATCACATCCTGGGGCTGTAGTAGGTCCCAAGGGTTGGGCTGTTCGCCCATTAAAGTGGTACGTGAGCTGGGTTCAGAACGTCGTGAGACAGTTCGGTCCCTATCCATCGCGGGCGCAAGAGATTTGAAGGGAGCTGCTCCTAGTACGAGAGGACCGGAGTGGACGAACCAATGGTGTACCAGTTATTCCGCCAGGAGTACAGCTGGGTAGCTACGTTCGGAAAGGATAAACGCTGAAAGCATCTAAGCGTGAAACCAGCCTTAAGATGAGATCTCTCATAGCGTAAGCTAGTAAGTCCCCTTGTAGATGACAAGGTTGATAGGCCAGGTGTGTAAGTCCAGCAATGGATTCAGCTGACTGGTACTAATAGGACGAGGGCTTGACTTAAATTTAGTTAGCAGCATGCTGCTAACAACTAACATGCAGTCTTTCTTCTGTGAAGTTTTGAAGGAACATATTTATATGTACTTCTAAAAACTTTAATCCAGTGGCGATAGCTAAGGGGTTCCACCTGTTCCCATACCGAACACAGCAGTTAAGCCCTTATACGCCGAAAGTACTTGGATGGAAACGTCCTGGGAGGATAGGTAGTTGCTGGTTAAGGAAAGTAAAAAGCACTCATGAAAATGGGTGCTTTTTACTATATTAGAGTTTACAAGTTTTAGAGAATGAAGTATTATCAATTTGTCATTGCGAGCACAGCGAAGCAATCCCCTACTTGTTACGAGATTGCTTCGCTGTGCTCGCAATGACAAATGACGCGAAGAGATATTGTGGTTCAAAAGGTTTTATTTTTTAAAGGACGTGTAAAACATATAAGTAATGATGAATACAGAGGCATAATGCCTCTGCTGCGGCACACCTTCGTGTCCTTTTGAAGAGTATTGAAGGTTTTCCATAAGAACATAAAGAATTGTATTATAATATAGATTACGGGTTAATCATACTTGTAGATTAGGATACAAATAATAGCTTATTGAACATTGAATATAAGGATAAATGTGAATGACAGGAAGGTGGATTAGTGAATAAAAGGTTATCATTAATTATGGTTATTATTGTTATTACAGCGTTATTTATTTCAGGATGCTTTGGCAAGACAAACTCGTCTAATGTCTATAAGGAAACACAATTTCTTATGGACACAATTGTTGAAATTACTGCTTATGGTCCAGGAGCAGAAGAGGCAGTGAAGGCCGCTTTCGCTGAGTTCCAGCATTTGCATGCTTTAACGAATAATTTTGATGATAATAGTCAAGTTTCGAGAATTAATCAAATGGCAGGTAAGGGAAAAGTTGTTGTTGATCCTGAATTGGTAAAAATTATTAAGTTCTCTCAGGATGTATCGGATAAGCTTGGCGGTTCTTTTGATATCACCGTTGGTCCCCTTACGAAATTATGGGGAATTGGTCATAAGGGCGAGTATGTACCAAGTCAGGCTGAAATTGATGAGGTTTTGCCATTGGTCAATTATCATTTGGTTGAGGTAGATACGGCTGCTAATACGATATATTTGCCAAAGGCGGGCATGATGCTTGATTTAGGTGCCATTGCCAAGGGATATGCTACCGATCAGGCTGTTGAACTACTAAAAGCAAAAGGAATAACATCTGCTCTAGTAAATGCTGGCGGGGATGTACGGGTTATTGGTAATAAGCCTGATGGTAAACCATGGAGGATTGGTATACAGCATCCTCGAGATCCAGATGGCATTAGTGCTAAGCTGGCTTTGACGGAATGGGATACGATGGAGACATCAGGAGATTATCAGCGGTTTATGATGAAGGATGGTATACGATATTCACATATTCTAGATCCGCGAACAGGATGGCAGCCAAGGGAAGTATCAAGTGTGACGATGGTTAATTCTAGTTCCACCTATGGAGATGTTTTGAGTAAACCTATTTTTGTTCTAGGAGTAGAAAAAGGGTTAGAACTGTTAAAACAATTTCCCGGCAATGAAGCTGTGATTGTTACTTTGGATGGTAAGATTATTATTACTCCCGGTCTTGAGGGAAAGATAGAGATATCTTCCGATGCAGATAAAAAATAACGAATGATTACTTTTTTGTCGGCATAAAGAGATAGGTTGCTGAGTAAAGTGAAAAAATGCTGATTGGATGGGAGAGGACTAGTAATGGATGATTTATGTAGAGAAATATCAAAAGCGTTAGCTGTTAATGTAGAAAGTAAAGCTGGTTATAATGAGTTCTTTTCTGCAGCGGTGCTGGTGCCTCTTATCGTCCAGGATGGTGAATTGGCTGTATTATTTGAAGTACGTTCTACACAATTATCCTGGCAGCCTGGAGAGATTTGCTTTCCAGGAGGTCGTATTGAAAAGGAAGATGGATCAGCTTTAGCTGCTGCTGTACGGGAAACCCAGGAAGAACTTTCTTTAGCAGCTGCTGAAATAAAAATTCTAGGAGCATTAGACGAAATCATAAGCCCTATAGGAGTAAAATTGCATCCTTACGTAGGCTATCTCTCGCCTCTTCATCCGATTGAACCTAGCCAGGATGAAGTTGCAGAAGTATTTACCATACCTTTACGTTTTTTGCTTGCTCATAAACCGATTGTTGCCCACATGGAAATGGGAACGAGACCTTTAGCAGATTTCCCTTTTTCCCTGGTTACTGGGTACTCTGAAGAATGGCGGGCACGTAAAACGTACCAGGTTTCATTTTATAAGTATAAAAAGCATGTGGTTTGGGGTTTGACTGCCCAAGTTTTGCAGGGATTTCTAGAGATTTATAAGACCATTGATGATAAATAATAAAAATCCCTCTGTAAAGAGGGATTATTTTTAAATTAAGTAAATAGTAGCTTATCCTGCCTATAACAAGATATAGTCGTATAGTCTAATGATTGGTAGCAATACGCCAATTCTGACCGTGGATGATTTGATTGTAAATTTCAGTTAGAGTTTGGAAAATAGTTGATCGCTTTACTGTAAGTTTCTTGGTAAGCAGTGAAATTTTAAACCAATGACCTTCCCGGGAAAGCTGATAAATGGTGTTATTAATCTCTAAACGAATGATTTTGCTAGGGGATTTACTAAGAGCATCTTCCAGCGTTTTTACAGCATGACCGTCAAGTGGAGGCATGGCTTGAATAAGATCTTTTTTCAATTATCAACACACTCCCTTTACTACTTGAATAAAATGTAGTTGCAAGTATTATATCATTTCAGTATAGAAAATGTATAATGGATTTTTGCCTAGAAAACAGGGTTCTTTGGCTTTATAGTGCAATGATCTCACCGTGTCTAGCTTATTTGCAAAATTCTGAGTTTTTATTAGGACAACTCTTAAGAACAGAAATTATATCGTATTATAAAAATTGACAGAATTTGTTTGGTTTATATTGTGCAGAAAAGACTGAATATATAGCAATTAGGGTATCTTTTTATAAGCACAGCTGATATACTAAAATAGTTTTAAAAGATGTATATCTGGAAGAGACCTTTAGGCGATTTTACTTTGGAGGAGGATACATTCGTGGAGAAAAATAAAAAAGGAATAGGACTTACAACTCAAATTTTTATTGCTCTTATACTTGGTGTTGTTTTCGGCTACATTTTCCCTGCCTATGGACAAGCATTAAAGCCCGTTGGTGACACTTTTATTCGCATGATTAAAATGATTGTAGTACCTTTGATTTTCAGTTCATTAATTATGGGTATTGCAGGTACTGGTGACTTTAAAAAGCTAGGTCGTTTAGGTGCAAAGGCAATTATTTGGTTTGAAGTCGCTACAACGCTAGCTCTCTTTGTCGGGCTGGCTGTAGCGAATATTTTCCAGCCAGGTGCAGGTGTCGCGATTGCAACAGGGGCGGATGTCAGTTCTGCTGCAGCAGCCGCAACGAAGACCATTGATATGACGCAAATGCTGGTTAATATTGTGCCTACCAATGTGATAGATGCTATGGGGCGCGGTGATATGCTGCAAATCATCTTATTCTCTACTTTCTTCGGCGTAGCAGCAGCTTCCATGGGAGAAAAAGGTAAACCCGCGGTTACATTAGCTATCAGCGTTGCTGAAATTATGTTCAAGTTTACTTGGTATGTAATGAAATTAGCTCCCATCGGTGTTTTTGCTTTGATTGCTTTCACTGTAGGAAAATTTGGTCTTGGAATGCTGATTCCGTTGGCTAAGTTAATTGGGTCGTTGTATTTTGCTTTAGTGTTATTTATTACGCTATTGTTAGCTTGTGCTTCTGTAATTATTCGGATGAATTTCTTTCAATTATTACGAGCTATTAAAGAACCGATTCTCATTGCGTTTTCCACTGCATCCAGCGAGGCAGCGCTGCCAATTGCAATGGAAAAATTAGAAAAATTTGGTGTGCCAAAGCACATTGTTACCTTTGTATTGCCAACAGGCTATACCTTTAATCTGGATGGTTCCACATTATATAGTGCATTAGCAGTTATCTTTATTGCGCAAGTGTATCAGATTGATTTTCCTCTTTCTACACAACTGTTGATGTTAGTTACATTAATGATGTCAACCAAAGGAATTGCAGCAGTTCCAGGTGCATCCCTCATCGTTATTGCCGGTACTGCAGCGGCTTTTGGTCTACCGGTAGAAGGCATTGGTATCATTCTGGGCGTTGATCGTATCTTGGATATGGCTCGTACAGCCTGTAATTTGATTGGTAACTGTGTAGCTGCTGTAGTAGTAGCACGCTGGGAAAATGAATTGCCAGATGAAGTGTTGCAAGTCGCTTATACTAAAAATTATGATGATTAACTCATTCTAAAAGCAGAAATGAGATGGTGCCTACTTGGCACTGTCTCTTTTTTTATAATTATGAGTTGGTGTTAATATTTTTTTGAATAAGAAAACTGCTCTTGCCAATACTATGAGTAAGGCAGGAAAAAAGCAGAATGAAATTTATATAAGCTGTTTTTTTAACTGTACTTAGTATAGCATTAGGAAAGGGTGACAATATTGCGTTATTCAAAGATTTTAACTAGTATTGTACTGCTATGTTTTGTGATAATGGTAGTCGGACTTGCAGGTGGGTGTAGTAATAGTCCAGCACCTAAACCACTGCCAGGTATGCCGGATTCTACAGATAATCCTGGGGTTAATGGAACAGGGAATATTATGATGCCACCGAGAATGATCATTGGCTATTATGAAAATCCTTGGCCAGGAACACCGGATAAAACAGGTTCTTTTCCAAGTATGAAAAGCTTTGCTAAAAGTATGACAGGTGTTGGTCCATTTTGGTATAAGGCAACCAAGGATGGCACTGTTGAAGCAAAAGACAGCCAGCTGGTATATGATACTGCTAGAGATCTAAAACTGAAAATGTACCCTTTGATTACCAATAAGACTGGTTCTACCGAAGAATTATTAGGTAATCCAGAGGTTCGCAGTAAAGCCATCGATAATATTGTAAAACTAGTTCAGGAAAAGCAGTATGATGGTATTAACATTGACTTTGAATTATTACCGCCAGCTCAGCGGGATAATTTAACTAGTTTTATGGCAGAGTTATATCCAAAAATGCAGGGCCTAAATAAAACAGTAATCATATCCGTATTTCCGCAAGTTGACGTAGCGGAGGATGTATCAGGAGCTTATAATTATCCTGAACTGGCAAAAAATGCTGATTTCCTGCAGATTATGACCTATGACAATCATTGGTCCACCTCTAATGCAGGTCCTATTGCACCAATTGATTGGTATGAGAAAAATATTAAATATGCGATTGATAATTGTGGTGGACCACACAAAGTAATTATTGGTGTTGGTTTATACGGTTATGATTGGGTTGGTAAGGAAGGGGAAACCATAACCTATGTAGACGCGATCGTACGGGCCGAACAGCATGATGCTAAAATTATGTATGATGAGACAGTGCAGGCGCCTCACTTTACTTACAAAGATCATGAAGTTTGGTTTGAAAATGATAAAAGCATAGCCGCTAAATTGGATATTATCGCAAAATACAATCCTGCTGGTATTGCACTATGGCGACTAGGTCAAGAGCAGCCAGAGGTTTGGTCATTAATTGATAGTAAATTTCCTAAGAAATAAAAAAATATCTGTCGAGCATGATTCGACAGATATTTTTTTCTGCGTATTAAACCGAAGTAGTTGCAAGGATATCGTAAAAAGAATATTATAGTAAATAAGTAACTTTACTATTTTTAATTAGACAATAAAGATGTATTCAGGTGGATTATGGAGAGAATATAAGATGCAGATAAAATGGGTCTAAGAAAACTGGTTACAAAGGATATTTTGAAATATAGAGATAAGCCATATAAAATCACAGCTTTAACCGAAAAAGATCAGGTGATCTAATAAATGATCTTCTATGAATCTTTTTCCAAGGGGTTTTGGATTACTGGTTGTATCTACTCGAGAAAATCCCGCTGAATAGGCTCTCAGGCTACATTTAACTGATGAAATTGTCTAAGCTTCCTTCTTTATATTGGGATTTTTATGTTATATCCATGAGGTGTCAAACATAAAAATCTTGACCTTTTATGTTACATTTTGTTATACTTAAAAGCAAGCCTCCCATGCGGAGGCTTGTTTATTGATTTTTTATCTGCAGTTTTTGAATTTAATACTTGGTATATGAGAATATTTCCAGGTAATAGAAGGGAGTTGCGCACTATGGCAGGACTGGAGAAAAGATTGGCTGAACAGAGGCGTGGTAAGGGAAGATCCGTTATTGCTGTCCTAGGTATTTTATTAGCAGTATTAGCAGTAGCTGGCGCGTCCTATGTTTGGTTTAGCGGAGGCATTGAACAAAGTAAAGAAAAGGGGAGCATTGTAACTCCTCAAAATAAAATTAACATAATGGTTATGGGTGTTGATGAACGTAGTGATGATACCGGGCGTTCGGATACGTTATTTGTTGTTACCATTGACACAAATACGAAAGATGTTGCAATGCTCTCTATTCCTCGAGATACGAGGGTGAAAATTCCAGGACATGGTTGGGATAAGATTAACCATGCTTATGCCTATGGCGGTCATAAATTAACGCAGCAGGCTGTCGAAGGTTTGTTAGGAATAAAATTAGATCATTATATTACAATTAATATTGCAGGGTTTAAAAAGATTATTGATGCTGTCGGCGGTGTAACCATTGATGTGGAAAAAAGGATGTACTATTCGGACCCTTATGATGATAATGGGGAAGATCATGGTCCTTTCGTAATTGATTTACGGCCAGGTGTCCAACGTATGGATGGTGATATGGCGATTCAATATGTACGTTATCGTGATGAAGATGGCGATATTGGCCGAGTTGAGCGTCAGCAAAAGTTTTTGCAAGCATTGATGAAGGAAGTCGCCAGTCCATCTGTTATTACTAAGATACCTGCTATTGTCCGAGAAGTAAATAGTGTGGTAAATAGTGATATGTCTACCACGGAAATGCTTAATCTTGCTAAAACCTTGAATGATGCATCGAAAAATGGGCTAAGAACAGACATGGTACCAGGGAAACCAGCATTTATTGATGAGATAAGTTATTGGCTGCCTGATGTAATGGCTCTTCGCAAGCACGTAGCTCAAACTCTTGGTGTAGCCATGGAAGAGAAATATGTTGCTGCGACACAGCGAGATGTAAGTGAATATGAGACTTCCATTCCAAAAGAAATGAAAGTAGTTGAAACACCGAAGGTAACTAAAAATGTAGTTCCAGAGAAAAAAACGACTTCGGATAAATCAAAAAAAGATGATAAAACTGATAAAAGTGACAAAACTGATACTTCATCAGATAAAGGCAAGTCCGTTAGTAAGAAAGCCAATTCTGATAAAGTAAGCGTGGAAGTGGTCAATGCCAGCGGCATGGCGGATGCAGGTGATAGAATTGCCGAGATCCTTCGTAACCGCGGATTTGAAGTAGCAGGTGTAACGAATACAGCAAATGCGTATAAGAATACAGTGGTTATTTCTAACACTACAGATAGTAGAGTTGTTAATAGATTAAGTTCGCTGCCATTTAAATATTCATTGCAGGTTACAAAAGATGAAGGTAAGACGATTGATGCAGTGGTTGTAGTTGGTAAAGATTATACAGGTAAGTAATGTTTCATAAAGTAGCCCATTAGGGCTATTTTTTTTGTTTTGCGGGATACTATGTTATACGAAAATCAATTGATAAAAAAGGAGTTAACCTATGTGGATTACAGAAAAGTCTCGCAGAATGAATATTATGGTATGGGTCATTGTGGCAGTGGTTGGTCTTTTAATATTGCGTTTGGCCTGGATGCAGTTAATACGTGGTCCACAATATAAGAAAGTAGCAGAAGAAAATCGCATACACCAAATTACAGAGCAAGCCCCGCGCGGGAATATGTATGATCGTAATGGGGCTTTACTTGTTACCAATCGTCCTAGTTTTGCTGTTGCTATTATTCCAGCAGAATATAGTTATGATTCTGCAAAGACAACGGCATTAGCCAATATGATTGGTATTTTACCTGAGACTATTGAAAAAATGCTAAAGGATGGGGAAGAATCACCTTATATTCCGATCATCGTGAAGCGAGATATTGATCCTGTATTGCAAGCCAAGATTTTAGAAAGAAAGGATACTTTAGCTGGGGTTGTCATTAGCGCCGTGCCTGTAAGGCATTACATATATAAGGATTTAGCAGCTCATGTGCTGGGATTTCTGGGCAGCATAAACGAGGAACAATATGCTAAGCGCAAGGCACAAGGATATAGACCTACAGATTTTATAGGAAAGGATGGTTTGGAGTTGGAATGGGAGGATGTATTACGGGGGATCGATGGTGGGTTACAAGTAGAAGTGAATGCCTTTGGAGAAGAAGTGCAAAGGATTGGTGAGAAGAAGGCTGTATCAGGGAAGGGATTAATTTTGACCCTGGATGGAAATTTACAGAAAGCTGCACAAGAAGCTCTGATGCAGCAGATTGAAATAAGCCGTAATATGGGGCAGCCTGCTAAAGGAGGGAGCGCCATCGTTTTAGATGTTCATACAGGAGGTGTTTTGGCAATGGTTAGCTCTCCAGCCTTTGATCCTAATTTATTTGCCAGTGGCATTAGCAGTAAAAACTGGGGGGATTTGATCAATCATCCTGATCATCCTCTTACGAATAAAGGAATACAAAGTACCTATCCACCAGGTTCTGTTTTTAAAATTATTACAACAGCTGCAGCCTTGGATATGGGATATGTTACGAAAGAGGAAGTGTTTGAGGATAAAGGATTCTATATCCTAGGGGGATGGAAATTTTACGGCTGGAAGACGGAAGGGTTAGGAAAGCTTACGATTGTTGATGCTATAGCATGGTCAAGTGATCCTGTTTTTTATGAACTAGGCCGCCGTATGGGGATTGATAATTTAGCCAGTTATGCATTAACCTTTGGTTTAGGAAAGAAAAGTGGTATTTTGCTGCAAGGGGAAGAAGAAGGATTAGTGCCCACAGAAGGATGGAAGCAAAAGAATTATGAGCAGCCATGGTATCCTGGAGAGACGATCATTGCTGCGATTGGGCAGGGTTATTATCTAACAACGCCCCTGCAGCAGGCACTATTACTAATGGCAGTTGCCAATGATGGAGTAATCTATCGACCGATGTTAGTGGAAAAAATCGTAGATGACAATGGAGCGATGGTTAGAAGCTACCAGCCGGAAGTGGTTCATAGGATTTATTTAAAGACAGAAACATGGGACATCATTAAGAGTGGCTTAGTTGCTGTCACGACCAAGGGGACAGGAGTAGGAGTCTTTCAGGGAGTTACTCCAACGGTGGCTGGAAAAAGCGGCTCAGCGGAAACAGGTACTGGTACCGTTCATTCTTGGTTTGCATGCTATGCACCGGCCCAAAATCCTGAAATTGCAATAGCTGTACTAGTAGAGGAAGGCGGTGAGGGTTCTACTGCTGCAGCGCCTGTTGTGCGAAAGATAGTAGAGGCATATTTCGGCGCGAAAGAAAAATCGGATTCAGGTGGCGCTTAAAAGGAGAACGTTAAACACAGAGGGCACAGAGAAGTATTTATTCAAAAATAGCTATGATTTTAAGACGCAAAGCGTTGTTTTTCTATAATTTTTTCTCTGTGCTCTCTGTGCCTCTGTGGTTCGGTTATTTTTTATTGATTTTAAAGGACCGGCATAGAGTTAAAAATTAAAAGTGAATCTTTGTACTTTCTAATAGAGGAATATTACATTTTTAGTCCGAAATATGCTAAAATATGAAGGATGTGAAAAATGTGCCCTGTTATCCGATAAACTTACAAATTAGTGGTCGCCCCTGTATGGTTGTTGGCGGCGGGAGTGTGGCCCAGCGTAAGGTTGGAGCGCTTTTGGCTGCTGGCGGAATGGTTACGGTAGTCAGCCCTGCCCTTACGAAGCAGCTGGCTTCCTTAGTAGAGGACAAGAGTATTATTCATATTGCTCGGTCTTACCGGCAGGGGGATGTTAATGGTTTTTTTATGGTAATTTGTGCTACCGATAATAAGTCAGTAAATAAATGGGCTGCTGAGGAAGGTATGGGTGCAGGTGCTCTTGTAAACGTGACGGATGCACCTGAGCTTGGCAATTTTAGTGTGCCATCCCAAATTTCTCATGGAGATTTGCTGCTTACGATTTCTACAGGTGGTAAAAGCCCAGCGTTGGCAAAAAAATTACGTGAGGAATTAGCAGAGCGTTATGGACCGGAATATGGAATCTATCTTGAGTTGGTGGCTAAAGCACGAGAGCAGATAAAAGAGCAGCTTTCGACAGCAAAAGAAAGAGAATCCTTTTGGCGAAGGACCTTGGATCAGGAAGTAATTATCTTGCTTAAGGAAGGTAAGATAAAAGAGGCGGAGGCTAAGATTAAAAATGCAATTGGTTGTACTAGGACTCAATCATAAGACGGCATCGGTAGATGTGCGGGAATGTTTTACTTTTTCTGAGGATAAGATCAAAACGGCATTGAATCATCTTCATGAATATGAAGAAATCAGCGAATGTGTATTACTGTCTACCTGTAATCGTACAGAGATGTATGCTGTAGTAGATGATGCGGAAGATGGATTTCCGGTAATGCAGCAGTTTTTGCAGCGAATATCCGAAAGCATTCTTGATATGGAAGACTTCTTTTTTTATGTTGAAGAAGATTGTATTGAACATTTATTCCGGGTATCGGCAAGTCTTGATTCTCTTATTATAGGGGAAGGTCAAATTTTAAGTCAGGTAAAAAAGGCGTATTCAGTAGCCAGGGACGTTGGCACTACAAGTACAGTACTCAATACGTTATTTAACAGAGCCATTGCTGTGGGTAAGAAGGTTCGCAGTGAAACCCGAATCGCTCATAGCGCAGTGTCTGTCAGCTATGCTGCTGTAGAGTTAGCTAAGAACGTATTTGGTAATTTATCTGCTTCCAATGTGCTATTGCTGGGGGCGGGACAAATGGGCGAACTTACAGCAAAGCATTTAGTAGGAAATGGTGTCAAAACAGTAATCGTTTCTAATCGTAAATACGAAAGAGCGGTAGAGTTGGCTGAACAATTTCGCGGAGTAGCCGTACCCTTTGAAAGTTTTATGAAAAGTGCTGTGGATGCTGATATTATTATTACTTCTACCGGTGCTCCTCATTACGTGATACGTGCCTGGGATGTGGCTCATTTAATGCCCAAGCGTCAAGGACGTCCTATTATTATTATTGACATTGCTGTACCCCGGGATGTGGAGCCTGAGGTATCTGCTATCGCGGGAGTACGTTTATATAACATTGATGATTTGGAAGCGGTTGTGGAGTCCAATGTTCGTTTAAGAGAACAGGAAGCAGAATTGGCTGAAGAAATTATTAAAAAAGAGTTAGAGGAATTGATGATTAAATTCCGTTATTTATCACTTCGTCCTGTTATGGCACGTTTGACAGATAAGGCAGAAAAAATTCGTCAGCGGGAGCTGAAGAGAGCACTGACAAAATTGCCTGATATTACAGCAGATGAACGTAAGGCCGTGGAAAATATGTCGAAGATGATTATACGTAAAATGTTAAGAGATCCTATGGTTTGCATTAATGAGGGAGCCTGTACACATAAAGAACAGTTCTATTTAGATGCAATACTGGATTTGTTTAAACTTGATACAATAGGAGAGGGCAGACATCGTGAAAAGAAAAAAAATTACTATCGGTACGCGGGGCAGTAAGCTGGCTCTATGGCAGGCAAATCATATTGCTGACTGTATAAGAGCTCAGTATCCTGATGTGGATGTAGAGCTACTTCATATTGTAACTACAGGTGATAAAATTTTAGATGTACCTTTGGCTAAAATTGGCGGTAAGGGTTTATTCACCAAAGAATTAGAAACGGCAATGCTAAATGGGCAAATCGATTTGGCCGTGCACAGCTTAAAGGATATGCCAACCGAGCTGCCAGAGGGATTGCTGCTGGCTGCTATTACTGAGCGTGTGGACGCTGGGGATGCTTTTATCAGCCCTAACTATGGCACCGTTGACAAGTTACCAAAAGGGGCCAGGGTCGGGACTTCAAGTTTAAGGCGAAAGGCACAGTTGCTTAAATATCGGTCAGATCTTAAGATTGGTGATCTGCGGGGAAACCTGGATACCAGACTAAAAAAATTAGAGAATGGCGAGTTTGATGGGATTATCTTAGCCGTTGCTGGTTTAAAGCGTTTGGGCTGGCAAGAGAAAATTACTCAAGTATTGCCCCAGGATATTTGTTTGCCAGCAGTGGGACAAGGGGCTTTGGCTATTGAGGCGCGCAGTAATGATGCAGAAGTATTAAAGATGCTTGCTTTTTTAAATCATCAGGAGACTCGCTGGGCTGTAGAAGCAGAACGGGCGTATTTGGCTGAAGTAGAAGGCGGCTGCCAGATTCCCATTGGTGTGTTCGGGAGAATAGAACAAGAGGTATTAACGTTAGAAGCGGCTATCTTGTCAGTGGATGGAGCGCGTCAGATTCGACAGGCCATTAAAGGGAATGCCCAGGATGGCAAGAAGCTTGGTCGTGATTTAGCACAACGGATGCTCGCCGAGGGTGGACGAGAGATTCTGCAAGAACTGGAAGTAAATCATTAATGGTTCAAAAAGAACGTGAGATGTTCTTCGCTATCATCTAGAATATAAATTGCGTTCTAACAGGAGGAGAAAATAATGAGGCAAGGAATTGTTTATTTAGTAGGGGCTGGTCCTGGTGACTATAAGCTTATCAGTGTAAAGGCCCTTGAATATATACAGCAGGCAGATACGATTGTATATGATCGATTAGCAGATGATCGATTGTTGTCAACAGCTAGAGAAGATGCGGAGCTTATTTATGTAGGCAAGGCTTCCAGTGACCATACGATGCGTCAGGAAGATATTAATCAGCTGCTGGTGGATAAAGCAAAAGAAGGGAAAAACGTAGTGCGGCTGAAAGGTGGAGATCCTTTCGTCTTTGGGCGGGGCGGTGAAGAAGCACTAACCTTAGTAGAAAATCATATTTCTTTTGAAATTGTACCTGGGATAACCTCAGCCATTTCAGTACCTGCTTATGCTGGTATTCCTGTCACCCATCGAGGGATTGCGACGTCATTTGCGGTAATCACTGGACATGAAGATCCTACTAAGCCGGAATCAACGATTAAATGGTCACATATATCTACTGGGGTGGATACCTTAGTATTTTTAATGGGAGTAGAAAATCTTCCTCATATTACATCCAAACTGATTGAGCATGGCCGTTCGGCAAATACACCTGCTGCAGTGATTCGCTGGGGAACGAAACCTGAGCAGCGGGTTTTAGTCACGACGGTAGGGAACGCTGCTGAGGATGTGGCAAAAGCAGGGATCAAGCCGCCAGCTATTTTTATTGTCGGCGAAGTTGTAAAATTGCGTGAACAGTTGGGCTGGTTTGATCAACGTTTGCTGTTTGGGAAAACGGCATTGGTCACTCGTGCAAGAGAGCAGGCCAGTGTCTTAACAAGTCAATTAGAAGCTTTGGGAGCTCAATGTATAGAAGCACCAGCCATCAAACTGGTTCCGCCAGAGAGCTATGCTGAACTGGATGAAGCAATTGAAAAATTAGCGACGTATGATTGGCTGATTTTTACCAGTGTAAATGGTGTTGAATATTTCTTTAAGCGTTTACATAGCATGAGGAAAGACAGTCGGGCTTTAGGCAGCGTTCAGGTTGCTGCCATTGGTGCGCAAACAGCAGCAAGGCTAAAAGATTATGGAATTTTAGCAGATATTGTGCCTTTGGAATTTAGAGCTGAAGGTATTGTTGCTGCAATGACGGGCAGGATTCAGCCAGGTATGTCAGTGCTTATTCCGAGAGCGTTGGTAGCAAGAGATCTTTTACCGGAAAAATTAGGGGAAATGGGAGCAAGGGTAAATGTCGTTCCTGTCTATCGTACTCTTACTGGGGATACGGATGGTAAGATTCTATCGGAAAAGCTAAAAGCAGGAGAAATCGATCTTGTTACATTCACCAGCTCCTCTACAGTAACCAATTTATTGAATTTATTAGGGGACCAGGGAGCGGAACTCTTAAAAAATGCCAAGATTGCATGCATAGGTCCGATCACTGCCGGCACGTGCTTGGAACATGGCATTACTCCGGATGTGATTGGTGAGGAGTACACGATTCACGGTATGATGGAAGTCATTAAAACGCTATATGAGGAGGCCTGAAAATGAGTTCTTTACTTCGTCCGCGACGTCTTAGAGTTTCTGCCGGAGTACGACAGTTAGTTCGGGAAACAACTCTTGAGGTTGGTAATCTAGTGTATCCTTTGTTTGTGGTGCCAGGAAATCAAATACGCAGGGAAATTTCTTCTATGCCAGGTGTTTTTCATTTGTCTCCCGATATGGCAGTCAAGGAAGCCGCTGAGGCATTTTCCTTAGGTATACCGGCAGTTATCATTTTCGGTCTTCCTGAATATAAAGATGCAGAAGGATCAAGTGCCTGGGATATGAATAGTCCTGTGCAAAAAGCAATGAGTCTGATTAAGGCGGCATTACCTGACATCGTAGTGATTGGTGATGTGTGTCTGTGTGAGTATACCAGCCATGGTCATTGCGGTTTGCTGAAAGGCCAAGAGGTTGATAATGACAGTACCTTGGAATTACTGGCAAAAACCGCTGTGAGTCAGGCTCAGGCAGGCGCTGATATCATAGCGCCTTCGGATATGATGGATGGACGTATATTAGCTATTCGCACTGCGTTAAATGAAAGTGGCTATAGCAATGTGTCCATTATGTCCTATGCCGTAAAATATGCATCTGCTTATTATGGACCATTCCGTGACGCTGCTGATTCAGCACCGCAATTTGGTGATCGCAAAAGCTATCAAATGGACCCGGCTAATAGTAGGGAAGCCATGCGCGAGGTCGAGTTAGATATTGCAGAAGGTGCAGATATTATTATGGTGAAACCGGCCTTGGTTTATTTGGACATTGTTCGTCAAGTTAGGGATCGCTTTGACTATCCTTTGGCAGTTTATAACGTAAGTGGTGAATATTCTATGGTTAAAGCTGCAGCAGCCCAAGGATGGATTGATGAAAAGCGTACAGTGATGGAAACACTGGTTAGCATGAAACGGGCCGGAGCGGATATTATTATTACCTATCATGCAATGGATGCTGCCCGCTGGTTAAAAGAGGAATAAGAATAGAGACAATAAACCACCTTTAGGAGGTCTACTCATGGCATTTCATTTAAATAAATCGACTGAAGCATTTAATGAAGCAAAGCAGTATATACCAGGGGGCGTTAATAGTCCTGTACGTTCCTTTCGAGGAGTTGGCGGAACGCCGCCTTTTATTGCGAGGGCTGCAGGCAGCCGCTTATATGATATTGATTCGAATCAATATATTGATTATGTTGGATCATGGGGTCCGATGATTTTAGGTCATGCTCATCCTGCGGTAGTAGAAGCTTTAGCTCAAGCTGTGTCTAATGGAACAAGTTATGGAGCACCTACTCTTTTGGAGACTACCTTGGCTAAATTGGTGCAGCAGGCCGTCCCTTCTATGGAATTAATACGCATGGTGAATTCAGGAACAGAGGCTACCATGAGTGTATTGCGTTTAGCAAGAGCATATACCAAGCGCAGCAAAATTGTTAAATTTATTGGCTGTTATCATGGACATCATGATAGTCTGCTGGTGAAGGCAGGGTCAGGGGCGGCTACCTTAGGTGTACCTGACAGTCCTGGTGTATCTGACGCTGTTGCCGGTGGAACGATTTCCGTAAATTATAATGATATATCAGCTCTGACAGAGGTCTTTTCTCAATATGGCGAAGAGATTGCTGCCGTCATTATTGAACCTGTTGCCGGCAACATGGGAATGGTGCTGCCGCAGGAAGGATACCTGGCAGCCGTACGTGAAATTACGCAGCGATATGGTTCTTTGCTGATATTTGATGAGGTTATGACTGGTTTTCGTGTGGCTTACAGCGGAGCACAGTCAGTGTTCGGCATAAAGCCTGATTTGACTTGCTTAGGAAAGATTATCGGCGGCGGTTTGCCCGTAGGTGCTTATGGCGGCAGGCAGGATATTATGGAGCTTATTTCTCCTGCTGGCCCTGTATATCAGGCAGGTACACTAAGCGGTAATCCGTTGGCAATGACAGCAGGGATTACCACTCTTACCCTCTTATCGCAAACACCTGGACTATATGAGAAGTTAGCTGAGAAAACCAAAACTTTATGTGCCGGAATCCGTGCTCAAGGCGAGAAGTATGGTTTTACATTGCAGTACCATCAGCTTGGTGCCATGTTTGGCATGTTCTTCACAGACCAACCTGTATATGATTATGAGAGTGCGAAACAATCAGATATTGGTGCATTCAATACCTTCTTTCATGCGATGTTAGAGCAAGGGGTATATATGGCACCGTCTCAATTTGAAGCAGGATTTATGTCTGCTGCTCACTCGGAAGAAGATATTGCTGCAACAATTGCAGCAAGCGGCTATGCTTTTGCTAAAGTGGCAGAATACCATAAAAACAATAAATAAAGTTGAGCTTACACAATAAGCTTTGGTAGCCGAGGGGGTTAGCAGATGAGTAAAGTTCGCAGTGATGGTGAACCTGTGGAAAGAATGGCTAAGTTAATGGCAGAGTTATATTATTTTATGGCTAAAGAAATGGTCGAAAGAATGGGATCGGAATTAGGAAAAGAATCGATAAGGGCTGCCATACATAATTTTGGTAAAGCCAGGCTTGTCTCAATGAAGGAAGAAGCGGCAGAAAGAGGATTAGAAATAAATTCAGAGACGTATACGAAGGTAAGGGATATGCCGGGAATCTCTTGGGAAAGGAATCCTGATCATCCTGAGGACATTACCTATTGTCCAATGCAAGATATGTGGACGGAGCTAGGGGATCAAGAATTGGGCACCATTTACTGCGAGATTGATGATGTGCTATACAAGGGATTTAATGCCCGATTAGATAGGCCTCTTTGCAAGACAAGCGGAGATAAGGTGTGTCGTTTTATCGTTACGGAAGTATGACTTTATTCTAGAAACCATACTGAGATAAGGGAATAATGCTTCGTAAAAGAGCAGTGCCAAAACGAATGTTTTGGCACTGCTCTTTTTTCACGTCTTCGCGGTTCAAAAGTTCTTATTGTTTTAATAAGATTTTTTGATTTCAATTTTATAAGCCTTCAATTTTCGATAAAGTGTGCTTCTATCCATTCCCAGCAATTTAGCCGCGCGGGTTATATTGGAATGGCATTGTGCTAATGCATCCGTAATCCGTTTGTCTTCTGACGGCAGAAGGTCATTGTCAAGTGGGGGGAGATCGCTTGCTGTGGCAGGTAGTTCTGTTTCCTCTTCTCTGTCATGCCAATATTTTTTTATAACCTCTTCGGTAATCCATTTTTCACTGGCGATGACCACCAATCTTTCTATGAAATACTTTAATTCCCGAACATTCCCTGGCCAGGAATATCCGGATAGATAGTCATATCCAGAATCAGAAATATCCAACTGTTTAAAATGTCGTCTTTTATAATATTCCAAGAAATGATGTGCAAGATATTGTATATCATTTTTTCTGTTGCGTAATGCAGGCAGCGTCATGGTTAGTACTTTAAGCCGATAAAAAAGATCTTGCCGAAATTGTCCTTCTTTAATAAGTTCCATTAAATTTTTATTAGTAGCTGCAATAATCCTCATATCAACGGGTATGTATTTGTCATCCCCGAGACGCATGACCTGCTTTTCCTGCAGCACACGAAGCAGGCGGCTTTGCGCGTATTTATCCATTTCTGATATTTCATCTAAAAAGATAGTGCCTGTATGGGCCATTTCAAATAAACCTGGTTTCCCTTTTTTGGTTGCGCCCGTAAATGCTCCTTCTACATAACCGAATAATTCGCTTTCAAGTAAGTTTTGCGGCAAGGCAGCACAGTTGACGGCAACAAATGGTCCATGTCTTCGTTGGCTTTCGTTGTGTATGCTTTGGGCAAATAACTCTTTTCCTGTGCCGGATTCCCCTGAAATTAATACAGTGGCGTCAATTAAAGACATTTCTTGTGCAATTCGCTTACTTTCAATCATCTGAGGTGAGACTCCTAATAGATCGGTGAAGTGATATCTGGCAATAAATTTTCTGGTGATTAACTCGTTGCGGATTCTAGCCTCCATTTCCTGAATACGGGTGACATCCTGGAACGCGATGATTGCACCAATGATCAATTGATCGACGATGATAGGCGCGATGTTAAAGCTAATCCATATGGTACCAAGTTGAACGACTTGGCCGATGGATTGCTGTCCTTCCAGTAAACAGGTATCAAAATTGATAAAAGTGAGTATGGAGTCTATTTTTTTCCCCAGTATATCTTTGGCAGAGAGATTTAATAATCGTTCTGCCGTCGGGTTGAATACTTTGATGACTTTGTCCTTATTAATGCTGATAATGCCTTCTAATGAATAATCTACTAAGGCTTTAAATTCTTGGGCTTTTTCTTTTTCGATTTTTCGGCCCAGCATAATTTTCTGGGCTTCAAGGAGTGCCGTTCGGATAGAAAAATCTCCGGAGCGTATGAGGTGGGTCATTAATCCTTTCTTGGCAGCCAGAAGAATGGTTTTTATACCGCCTACTACGATGTCAGCATCTGTTACTGCTACTTCTGCTATTTTGGAAGGGAGATCCTCAACCGTTTTAAGAGGATAAATGGTCAACTCAATGTCGAGAATGGTTGATAGTATTTCAATATCGTGGACCATATTGCTGAATGCCAATATGGCAACCTTGGGGTGAGGCAGTCCTGTTAACTTTTTGGACTCATGAAAAACTTGAGCCAGGTCTTGGCCCGTAATGGGAATTTCAACAACGGGGATATTCACTCGAGACTCAATAATTAACCGGGCGGTGCCGCCGCGGCAGACAATCACATCAATATCTTCATTCTGTAGTTTTTTAGCAATTCTAATACCTCTATTTAGTCTTGCTAAATAGAGATCAAATTTGTGATGTAAGCCCAGTTCCTGAATGATTTTCTTGCCTTGCAGAAATAATTGTTTATCGGGGGCAATAAAGGCGATTTTGGACAATGCTCTCAGTCCTTTATATTAAATGTCTTCTTTATTATACATGCATCAAAAAGGAAAACGCAACAACGATTGTAGCAATTAATGCTACGATTGGTGTATACAATAATGCGATTGTGGTGGATGGATTATTATAAAAGTCAGATAATTCTACGTTTTATAGTTGGCACGGTTATTGCAATAATAAAAAGCAATAGCGGAAATATTGCTAAAATAAGAAATAATCAGAATGATGGCAATACCGCAAAATAAAGGAGGGAAATTTGTTAATGAATGATAAACAAGTGATTCAAAAAAAGACTAATATCCGATATTTTATACTTGCCATGTTATTTATTGTTACCACATTTAATTATGTTGACCGTGCAACCCTTTCCATTGCTGCATCTGCCATGAGAAAGGAACTGGGGTTTGATGCTGTGACCATGGGAATGGCTTTTTCGGCTTTTGGCTGGTCTTATACTGCCATGCAAATCCCAGGTGGCTGGGTTCTGGATAAGTATGGTGCTCGTGTTGTTTATGGTTCGGGATTATTCCTTTGGTCTTTATTCACGGTTTTACAAGGGACTGTTGGTTTCTTTGCAGGCAGTGCTTTTGCTATGCTTTTTGGACTGAGATTTTTAATGGGGATTGCAGAAGCACCAGCTTTCCCGGCAAATGCCAGAATTACGGCAATGTGGTTCCCAACTCACGAGCGTGGGTTTGCATCAGCAATTTTTAATTCTGCTCAATATTTTGCCTTAGCCGTTTTTACGCCCTTGATGGCTTGGACATTGCATGCATTTGGTTGGCACTATATTTTCTATTGGACTGGCGCCGCGGGGATTGTTATTTCGATCTTCTGGTTTAAAGTGATTCGTGATCCTAAAAACCATTCCGGTGTAAATCAGGCAGAAATGGATTATATTGAAGCTGGAGGTGGGTTGGCAAGTCTTGGTGATAAGAAGACTCCCATCAAATGGAATTATGTTCGGGCTTTGGTACAGAATAGACAAATGATCGGTGTATATCTTGGACAATTTTGTTTGAATACTATCACCTGGTTTTTTCTTACCTGGTTTCCAACGTACCTTGTTGAAGCAAAAGGCATGTCGATGCTAAAGGTAGGCATTGTTGCCTCGATTCCTGCTATCGCAGGATTTGCAGGGGGTGTGCTTGGTGGCTATTGGTCAGATTGGCTTTTACGCCGAGGCAAGAGCTTAACAGTAGCTCGTAAAACACCAATTATTATTGGTCTGGTCTTCTCTAGTAGTATTATATTAGCCAATTATGTAGACTCAACAGTACTGGTTGTTGCAGTAATGTCTCTGGCCTTTTTCTCTAAAGGTGTTGGTGCTTTAGGATGGTGTGTTGTTGGTGATACATCGCCAAAAGAAATGATGGGAGTCAGCGGTGGAATTTTTAATATGGTAGGAAATCTGGCAAGTATTGTGACTCCGTTGGCAATCGGCTATATTTTGAAGGTAACGCAATCTTTTAATGGTGCTTTAGTGTTTGTTGGCATTATGGGTTTATTAGGAGCAATGTCGTATCTATTTATTGTTGGCGATATTCATAGAGTGGAATTAAAAATTGATAAAGACGAATTGTAAAAAATAACTCTAAAATATAGAAATCAAATAGAAAGTAAAGGAGAAAGAATACATGTCTTTGACTGAAGATCGAAAAGAAGTACCTCTTTATATAAAAATAAATCCAATTGATAATGTTGCGATTGTGGTCAATTCCGGGGGATTGCCTGAAGGGACAGTATTTGCCTGTGGTCTCGAACTCAAGGAACATATTCCCCAAGGGCATAAAGTAGCTTTGGCTGATATAGAGCAAGATGGGGAAATTCTTCGCTATGGTGAAGTTATTGGGTACGCAGTTCATTCAATAATCAAAGGCAGTTGGATTGATGAATCCTTAGTGCGCATGCCAACACCACCGGATTTAGATGAATTATCAATTGGCAATAAAGTGCCACAACCATTGCCGCCTCTTGAAGGGTACACCTTTGAAGGATTCCGTAATGCAAACGGCACTGCTGCAACAAAAAACATTCTTGGTATTAGTACAAGCGTTCAATGCGTTGCAGGTGTCTTAGATTATGCGGTAAAACGGATTAAAGAAGAAATTCTTCCTCAATATCCTAATGTAGAGGATGTAGTAGCATTGAATCATAATTACGGCTGTGGTGTGGCGATTGATGCTCCGGAAGCGATTGTTCCCATTCACACTCTGCAGAATCTTGCAACCCATCCCAACTTTGGTGGAGAAATAATGGTAGTTGGCTTAGGTTGTGAGAAACTTGCTCCTGAAAAGCTGATACCAGATGGTGATGCTGCTACAATTGTTGTATTGCAGGAACAGCGTGGATTTCATCAAATGGTTGAGAAGATTACGAAAGAGGCAGAAGAACAATTAAAAAGATTAAATTCCCGAAAGCGAGTTACCTGTCCCATTTCCGATCTGGTAGTTGGGATGCAGTGTGGCGGAAGTGATGCTTTCTCTGGTGTGACGGCGAATCCAGCGGTGGGATATGCCGCAGATTTGCTGGTGCGTGCTGGAGCGACGGTTCTATTCTCGGAAGTTACAGAAGTGAGAGATGGGATTCACTTATTAACACCCCGCGCCGTGAATGAAGAGGTCGGTCGTAAACTCATTCAGGAAATGAAATGGTATGATCATTACTTGGATCTTGGCGAAGTAGATCGAAGTGCTAACACAACGCCGGGTAATAAAAGAGGCGGCCTGGCTAACATTGTGGAAAAAGCTCTCGGTTCGATTGCTAAATCAGGCAGCAGTGCCATTGTAGGGGTACTGTCTCCGGGGGAGAAAGCAAAGGAAAAAGGGCTGATTTACGCGGCAACACCAGCAAGTGATTTTGTATGTGGTACTCTGCAGTTGGCTTCTGGAATTCACGTACAAGTATTCACCACCGGACGGGGGACACCTTATGGATTGGCCATGGCACCGGTCATTAAAGTGGGGACTCGAAATGCGCTGGCGCAGCAGTGGCATGATCTCATTGATGTGAATGCGGGACAAATTGCAACGGGTGAAGCAACTATTGAAGAAGTTGGCTGGGAAATATTTCGCATGATTATCGAAGTTGCCAGTGGCCGTAAAGAAACGTGGGCTGAGCACTGGGGATTACACAATGCATTATGTCTGTTTAATCCTGCACCGGTCACCTGATTCTAATTAGGTTATTAAATGGCGAATATTTAATACAACAAAGGTGGGAAAACAATGAAAGTAACTGAAAATAAAGCAGGATTTACGCCGAGAGGAATCATCCCGGCAGTGATAACACCTCTTACGGCAGAAGAAAAATTTAATGAAAAAGCTATGCGCAAGTTGGTTAATTATCTGATTGGTGGTGGTGTCCATGGACTCTTTATAACTGGGACAACCGGAGAATTTTACGGTCTAACTCCTGAAGAAAAACGGGAAGTCATTCAGGTTACCATGGATGAAGTAAAAGGCAGAGTTCCCGTTTATGCAGGAACGAATGGGATCACCACTCGGGAGAGTATCATGCTGACTCAATTAGCGGAAGAATGCAAAGTCGATGCCGTGTCGGTTTTAACACCGATGTTTGTTACTCCTAACCAGGAGCAGCTCTATAAACACTATAAAGACATTGCGGCAAGTACATCTCTTCCTGTGATACTCTACAACAATCCACCTAAAACAGGTGTGAATCTTGCACCTGCAACGGTAGCAAAGCTGGCTGAAATACCAAATATCGTGAGCATCAAGGATTCCAGTGGTGATTTGACCTTGACAGCAGAATATATCCGTTTGACCCAAGACAGAGAGGATTTCTCTGTACTTATGGGACGGGATACGTTGATCTATGGGGCACTTTTATATGGTGCTACCGGTTCCATAGCATCTTGTGCCAATGTGGCACCAAGACTGTGCGCTGACATTTATGAAAAATATATGGCTGGTGATTTAGCGGGAGCTTTAAAAGCGCAGTTTGCTCTGGCACCTCTTCGGATTGCCTTTTCCATTGGTACCTTCCCGGCGGTGATTAAAGAATCGCTTATTTTATTAGGTATTGAGGCAGGGCCGTGCATGGACCCCGCAGGTCCTATGACACATGAAGAACGAGCACAGCTTAGTAAGGTATTAATTGAGATGGGATTGTTGAAGTAATTCATAATCTTTTAAGGACAGATGAGTCTAAGAGCAGATTACGTTAATTTAAAAATAAAGGAGCAAAAGAAAATGAAGATTGGATTTATTGGACTTGGAATTATGGGAAAACCTATGAGCAAAAATTTACTGAAAGCTGGTTATGAACTGATTGTTGTGGATCGAAATCAAGCTGCGGTGGATGAAGTCGTAGCAGCAGGAGCCAAGAGCTCTGCCACTGCAAAAGCAGCAGCAGAGCAGGCAGATATTATCATCACCATGCTGCCAAACTCACCTCATGTAAAAGAAGTTGTTTTAGGTGAAAATGGTATACTTGAGGGAGCTAAGAAGGGGGCTACCTTCATTGATATGAGCTCCATTGCTCCTTTGGTAAGTCGTGAATTGGCAGCAAAACTTGCTGAGAAGGGAGTAGAAATGTTAGATGCTCCCGTAAGCGGCGGCGAACCTAAAGCGATTGAGGGTACCATGTCTGTGATGGTTGGCGGCAAGCAAGAAGTATTTGACGCATGCTATCCTGTAATGAAGGCCATGGCTGGATCTGTTGTACGGACCGGTGAAGTGGGTGCAGGAAACGTGACAAAACTTGCTAACCAGGTCATTGTTGCCCTAAATATTGCAGCAGTTTCAGAGGCATTGGTATTAGCCAGCAAAGCAGGGGTAGAACCGGATTTAGTATACCAGGCAATCCGCGGCGGTTTAGCTGGAAGTACGGTTCTAGATGCTAAGGCACCTCTTATGATGGACCGTAAATTTGATCCGGGATTTCGTATCAACCTTCATATTAAAGATTTAGCAAATGTATTGGAAACATCCCATGATATGGGTGTTCCGCTGCCTCTGACTGCAGCGGTTATGGAAATGATGCAGGCTCTTAAAGTAGATGGCATGGGGGATGGAGATCATGGCAGTTTAGTACGATACTACGAAAAGATGGCTAAAATTGAAGTGAAACGCTAACCAATGAAATGTGGCAGCCTCAATATAGGATTTAGGCTGCCCTTTTGAATAGTAGCGGAATTTATGAGTCGTAAAGGAAATACTACAAAAAATAAAAAAACAACGAACCGCGAAGATCACGAAGGAATACAAAGGACACGAAGGAGATATTATGGCTACTTCGCGTTCTTCATAGCTTTTGTTACTTCGCGGTTCAAAATGTTTTGTTTTTAGAACGTATAAGGTTTTCTTATTTCAGCATAGATAGATAGTAAATAGGAGAATAAACTATGGAAATTAAAAAAGGTGGAGTTGTATCAAAACTATTAGCGGATGTAGCGATTCCTAAAATGTTTCGTGCAAAACAAATATTCCCAAGGCCAATTATCATGCCAGAAGAAATACCGGGTATTATTTTTGCAGAATTATCGAAAGAAAAAATTAAAAGTTTAATCAAACCGGGAATGAATATAGCAATTACTGCAGGCAGCAGGGGTATTGCAAATGTAGATGTAATTACGAAGGGAATTGTAGATTTTGTAAAATCAAAAAATGCAAATCCTTTCATTGTTCCAGCTATGGGAAGTCACGGTGGAGCAACAGCAGAGGGACAGATTGAAATTTTAGCAGGATATAATATTACAGAAGAAACAATGGGATGTCCCATAAAATCCTGCATGGACACAGTTATACTGGGATATTCTGAATTAGGAAAGCCTGTGTATTTAGATAAAATAGCTTATGAATCAGACGGGATTATTGTTTCTTGCCGATTAAAACTTCATAATGCGTTTCGAGGTAAATACGAAAGCGGCCCTTGTAAAATGATGGTAGTTGGCTTAGGGAAGCAAGAAGGTGCGGAGAGTGTTCATAGTGATGGTATGGGAAAAATTGCAGAGAATTTACCTGCCAACGCGAAAGTCATTCTTGACAAAGCCCCTATTTTGTTAGCGATTTCTTGCATGGAAAATGCATATGATGAAACCTGTAAAATAGAAGCCATTCACAAAGATGATATTATGGCTAGAGAGCCAGAATTATTAAAATGGGCCCATACGAATATGCCGCAGCTTATTGTGGGAGAGGCAGATGTGCTCATTGTAGACGAGATTGGCAAAAATTATAGTGGCACTGGGGTAGATCCGAATATTACAGGAACATTTTCTACGGATTATGCAACAGGCGGCTTACAGGTTCAAAGAACTTGTATGTTAGATATCACAGACTGTTCTCATGGAAATGGATTAGGCACTGGTTTATCGAGTGCAATTACAAAGCGATTATTTGATAAGTTAGATCCTGAAAAAATGTATCCTAATTGCTTAACAAGTACTGTATTAAAGTCAGCAGGGATTCCGATCGTTGTAGCAACGGATAAAGAAGCCATTCAATTATGTATACGGACTTTAAATAATGTAGACAAGGAAAGGGCAAGGATTATTCGTATAGAAAATAGTCTTCATATTGGTCATATTATGCTATCTGAAGCTTATTATGAGGATGTTATTCATGGGAAATACGCAGGTCTAGAAGCTGAGGATGAGCCAAAATATATAGAATTTGACGAGGACGGAAATCTGATGACTTCTATCTTTCTGGACTAATAAAAATAAAGGAGGCGATCGGATTTAGAAATTCTTACAGAAATTGAATTGGCTAAGCGCTGTGAGATACCAACAACGTTAAAACAAATTGCAAATTTATCCAAGGAAGATCTGGAAAAGGCTGCCGAAGCTTCGGCTAAAGCTACCGCGATGGCTTGTATGGCTTTCCCGGTTTCTGCACAAATGGTCATAGATGCTATGGCACGAGTGGATCGCTTGGCTATTCAATCCTAGAGACCTTGTTTCAATAAGACCTTAAGACTCTTTACCCGTTCCTTTTCATAAAGAGGGACGGGTTTCATCTGCCTTTTTTACCCAATAAAAAATGGATTAGTTAGTGGCTTCATGAAAAGCAGGATTATTTCATATAATAATGAATTATAGTCAAGTATTGAATGAATTTCTTAATATACGAAATATGGAGTGAGGTACAATGACTGTCAACAAAGGATTATTAAATAATAGTATTACGAAGGCGATCACCATATTAAACTGCTTTTCTTATGAAAAACCTAGATTGCGTTTAAAAGATATTAGCGATATAACGGGAATCAATCAGCCGACTGCCTATCGTTTGCTAAATACACTAAAAGAGTTTAATTTCATAGAACAGCATGAAGGAAATTACTTATTAGGTAGGGGATTTCTAAAGTATGAGGGCATCGTTCTTAATTCTATGGAAATAAGACGTATTTGTCTTCCTTATCTTGAGGAGTTATCAAATAATCTAAAGCTAAATGTGAACCTTGCAGTACTTGATGGGAATGAAGTAATCTATGTTGCCAGAGCGGAAACTCCTTACTGTATGTACGGTTATTTTCATATTGGAATGCGGCGGCCCATTTATTGTACTGCTTTAGGGAAAGTTCTAGTTTGTAAATCTCCTGAAATTATCAGAGAGGTTTTTAAACGGGAAGTGAATCGATATACGTTGCATACCATCACTGATGAGGAGATTTTTGTCAAAGAAATTGAGAAAGTACGTTTGCAGGGATATGCAGTAGATTTAGAGGAGTGGAACAATGGAATTAACTGTATTGCGGCTCCCTTGTATGATGCTGCGGGGCAAGTCATTGCAGGTATTAGTATTTCAGGGCCGACAAGTGTGCAGCCGTTAGAGAAACTAATGGAGTATGTACCCATTTTGATTGAATATTCGAATCGGCTCTCTGCTAGGATGGGATCAAGGGGCGGCTGGTAAAGAGGGAGAATACTATATCTTTAGTTTAGATATTACTACATATTGAATATGACAAAATAATACAAAGCACTTGTTGAACTTTCAACAAGTGCTTTGTATTATTTTGTCTTGCACAGTGTATGGAATTCAATTTGTCGATAATATTACTTATATTTAGAAAAATTTAATTATTTTAAAAAATAGAAGGAATATTTACATATTGAATAGAATATCATTAAAAAAGAAATTATATTTCAATATATGAAATTAAATACATAAAAATGAAATATAAATAAGGCGGCTATTATCAATCGATAAAAAGAATAGTAACAATGGGGGGGATGATTATCGCAATAACAAATAGCAGAGTGAAACTTAGTTTTTAAATGAATAAACCATATTAGAGGAGGATATTATGAACAATTCTACTAAAAAGACCAATGTTCGCTGGTTAGTTGTAGCCGTCTTGTTTTTTATTACCGTAATCAATTATGCAGATCGTGCCACTATTTCACTTGCTGGTCCAGCCATAGCAAAAGAATTAAAAATGGATTCTATAGCAATGGGTTATATCTTTTCTGCCTTTGGTTGGGCATATGTTATTTTTCAATTGCCTGGAGGGTATTTTTTAGATCGATTTGGCTCAAAAAAGGTATATGCCTATAGTATTTTCTTCTGGTCTTTATTTACATTATTTCAAGGATTCGTTGGTTTTCTTGCTGGAGCCACTGCAATTATGACGCTTTTTGCTTTGCGGTTCATGGTTGGAGTTGCTGAGGCACCCTCTTTTCCAGCAAACAGCCGGATTGTTGCGGCCTGGTTTCCAGCGTCTGAGCGTGGTACTGCATCAGCTATTTTTAATTCGGCCCAGTATGCTGCTACTGTATTTTTCGCGCCGCTGATGGGATGGCTTATTCATAATTTTGGCTGGCATTATGTTTTTACGGTTATGGGCGTAATCGGCATCCTCTTCACATTGGTATGGAACAAGCTGATTCATAATCCTAAGGATCATCCGATGATTAATAAAGCTGAGATTGATTATATTGCACAAGGTGGCGGCTTGGTAGATATCGATCAATCAAAAAAAGATATTTGTACGCAGCAAGGAGCTGATATCCAGTGTGAAACAGGTCAAGCTAAAAAGGATAGCAGTCAAGGTGAAGGACCTAAGCTTCAATATATAAAAGAACTGCTAAAGAATCGTATGATGGTAGGCATCTACGTTGCCCAATATTGCATTAACGCCATTACCTACTTCTTTATTACTTGGTTCCCGGTTTACCTGGTACAGGCCCGGGGCATGACGATCCTCAAAGCCGGTTTTGCTGCATCTGTACCAGCGATATTTGGTTTTCTTGGTGGTATTTTAGGTGGACTTTTATCTGACTTCTTGTTGAAGAAGGGGTATTCCCTTACTGTTGCCAGAAAAGTGCCGATTGTACTGGGAATGCTATTATCCATGAGTATGCTTGCCTGCAACTATGTGGATGTCCATTGGATGATTATTGCGATCATGGGTTTAGCCTTTTTTGGTAAAGGACTTGGGGCGCTTGGATGGGCGGTTAACTCCGATACAGCGCCAAAACAAATTGCTGGTTTGAGTGGCGGGCTGTTAAACACCTGCGGTAATCTTTCTAGTATCACCACCCCAATTGCAATTGGCTATATTATTCAATCAACAGGATCTTTTAATGGTGCCCTTATCTATGTTGTACTCCATGCATTTATAGCCATTGTCAGCTATCTGTTTGTTGTTGGAGAAATTAAACGGGTTGAACTTAAATAAAAGGAGGCTTAATACATATGAATAATACAGTAAACGGCGGTACTTATTCAGGTACACCAATTATTACAGAAATGAAAGTCATACCCGTGGCCGGTTATGACAGTATGCTGCTGAATCTTTGCGGTGCACACGGTTCCTTTTTTACCCGAACCATCGTAATACTAAAAGACAACCTGGGACATACGGGTGTAGGTGAGGTTCCAGGGGGAGAAAGTATTCTTAGAACCTTAGAAAAAGCAGAGCAGCTTGTAGTAGGACAGTCAATAGGCTTATATAACAATATTCTCAACAATATACGTCAGCAGCTATTAGGAAAAAATACAGCAGGACCGCAATCTACAGTACATAAGGTAACCTCTGCTGCTGAAGAGGCTGTGCTAAAGCAACCCCATGAAATCAATTTACGTGCCGATAATGTTCTTACGGGAATCGAAGCTCCATTGCTTGATTTGCTGGGGCAGTTTCTAAATGTGCCAGCAGCATCACTGCTGGGGAGCGGGCAGCAGCGGGATGCTGTGAGAACCCTGGCTTACTTGTTTTACGTTGGTGACCGTACAAAAACGGATTTACCTTACCTTAGTAATCTTAATGAGAAAGATGATTGGCTGCGCTTGCGTCATGAAGCAGCGTTAACGCCTGAGGCCATTGTCAGACTCGCCGAAGCGACAACTGAGCGCTATGGAGTTAAAGATTTTAAACTAAAAGGCGGCGTGATGAGCGGTGACGAGGAAATGGAAGCTGTGGCTGCCCTTGCCAAACGTTTTCCTGAGGCACGCATCACTCTTGATCCCAATGGTGCCTGGTCATTAGATGAATCCATCCGTTTATGCAGGAATAAACACAATATAATGACATATGCAGAGGATCCTTGCGGCCCTGAGAATGGCTATTCTGGTCGGGAAATTATGGCTGAATTCAGACGTGCTACCGGTATGCCCACAGCGACTAATATGATTGCCACTGATTGGCGGCAATTGGGACACTCAGCGAATCTTCATGCTGTGGATATCGTCCTGGCCGACCCTCATTTCTGGACGATGCAGGGATCAGTACGTGTTGCACAGCTGTGCAATGAATGGGGATTGACATGGGGATCTCACTCTAATAATCATTTTGATATTTCCTTGGCTATGTTTACCCATGTAGCAGCTGCTGCTCCTGGTAATATTACCGCTATTGATACGCATTGGATCTGGCAGGAAGGTCAGGAACATCTAACGAAAGAACCGTTTCAAATTGCAAATGGATTGATTCAAGTACCGAAAAAACCAGGTCTTGGCGTAGAAGTGGATATGGGGCAAATCGAAAAAGCAAATCAACTGTACAATAAAATTGGTCAAGGTGCCCGTGATGATGCCATGGCGATGCAATATCTAATCCCTGGCTGGAAGTATGATCCTAAACGTCCTAGTATGGTACGCTAAATAAATTAAGGGTGGGGAAATAATGAAGCCAATTAAAAATAAAGCAGGATTTGCGCCAAGTGGAATCATTCCAGCGGTGATAACCCCTCTTACTGCAGAAGAAAAATTTAACGAAAAAGCCATGCGGAAGCTGGTCAATTATCTAATTAATGGTGGCGTTCATGGATTATTTATAACCGGGACAACCGGGGAATTTTATGGTCTAACTCCTGAAGAAAAGAGGGAAATCATTCAGGTTACCATGGATGAAGTACAAGGCAGAGTTCCCGTCTATGCGGGAACTAACGGAATCACCACTCGGGAGAGTATCATGCTGACTCAATTAGCGGAAGAATGTAAAGTGGATGCCGTATCAGTTTTAACACCGATGTTTGTTACTCCTAACCAAGAGCAGCTCTATAAACACTATAAAGATATTGCGGCAAGCACATCTCTTCCTGTCATACTCTATAACAATCCACCTAAAACAGGTGTGAATCTTGCGCCTGCCACAGTAGCAAAGCTGGCCGAAATACCAAATATCGTGAGCATCAAGGATTCCAGCGGTGATTTGACTTTGACCGCTGAATATATCCGTTTGACCCAAGGCAGAGAGGATTTCTCTGTTCTCATGGGAAGGGATACTCTGATCTATGGAGCACTTTTATATGGTGCTACTGGTTCCATTGCATCTTGCGCCAATGTGGCACCAAGACTGTGCGCGGACATCTATGAAAAATATATAGCAGGCGATCTAGAAGGATCACTCAAAGCTCAGTTTGCCTTAGCACCTTTGCGAATTGCCTTTTCGATTGGTACTTTTCCTGCTGTGATTAAAGAGTCACTTATCTTATTGGGGATTGAAGCCGGACCATGCATGGACCCAGCTGGGGCGATGACCCATAGTGAAAGAGAGCAGCTTTCTAAGGTGTTAATAGAGATGGGACTGTTAAAATAACGGATAGATTTAGGGATGGGATAGTCCGAAGATCGTAATGATAAGGAGTGATGTTATATGGATCAAAACAAGAAGGAAAACAGTTCGTCTGCGCCCATTATTACTGAAATGCAAGTGATTCCTGTTGCAGGCCACGATAGTATGCTCTTAAATCTCAGTGGTGCCCATAGTCCTTTTTTTACCCGGAATATCGTGATACTAAAAGACAATGCAGGTAACACAGGCGTTGGAGAGGTTCCAGGAGGGGAGCGCATTCGCCAGACATTAGAAGATGCGCGGGAGTTGGTCATTGGCAAATCGATTGGTGTTTACAACAATATTCTTAATACCGTGAGACAGAGTTTTGCAGACCGGGATTCTGCTGGACGAGGATTGCAAACTTTCGATTTGCGCATTGCCATTCATGTTGTCACGACCTTGGAAGCTGCACTACTGGATTTGGTGGGTAAATTTCTAGGCGTGCCCGTTGCCGCATTGCTTGGTCAAGGTCAGCAGCGCAAGGAAGTGGAAATGCTGGGGTATCTGTTCTACGTTGGCGACCGCACCAAAACCGATCTACCATATTTGAGTAATCAGGATGCAAAGAATGATTGGTACCGACTGCGCCATGAGGAGGCATTGACTCCGGAGGCTGTTGTCCGGCTGGCTGAAGCTACTCATGAGCTTTACGGTTTTAATGACTTTAAGCTAAAGGGCGGTGTGCTAAGCGGCGATCAAGAGATTGAAGCGGTTACGGCGTTGGCTGAGCGTTTCCCAAAAGCGCGTATTACCATTGATCCGAATGGTGCGTGGTCCTTGGACGAAGCAATTCGATTATGCAGCAATAAACATCACGTATTAGCTTATGCTGAAGATCCTTGTGGAGCTGAGAATGGGTATTCTGGGCGTGAAGTAATGGCTGAGTTTCGGAGGGCGACAGGGCTGCCGACTGCTACCAATATGATCGCTACTGATTGGCGTCAGATGGGGCATACTATTCAGTTACATTCGGTGGATATTCCTTTAGCTGATCCTCACTTCTGGACCATGCAAGGTTCAGTGCGAGTTGCCCAGATGTGTCATGAATGGGGATTAACCTGGGGCTCCCATTCGAATAATCACTTTGACATTTCTCTGGCAATGTTTACCCATGTGGGAGCCGCTGCGCCTGGAAAAATCGCAGCTCTAGATACTCACTGGATTTGGCAGGAAGGTCAGGAACGTTTGACTAAAGAGCCATTTAAAATAGTTGGTGGAATGGTAGCTGTTCCTGATAAGCCAGGTCTGGGAGTCGAAGTAGATATGGTGCAGATTGAGAAAGCACACAAACTCTATGTGGAGAATTGCTTAGGTGCACGGGATGATGCTATGGCGATGCAGTATCTGATTCCAAACTGGAAGTTTGATAATAAACGTCCTTGTCTGGTTCGCTAAGGAAAAGGTAAGAAGTAATACTGGTAACTTGTAATTTAAAAAAGCTGGAGGAGTCAAGAAAATGAGAATTGGATTTATTGGACTAGGAATCATGGGTAAGCCTATGAGTAAAAACTTACTTAAGGCTGGCTATGAACTGATTGTTGTAGATAGGAACCAACAGGCTGTTGATGAAGTGGTAGCCGCAGGAGCCAAGAGTGCAGCTACAGCTAAAGAAGCAGCCCAGCAGGCTGATATTATTATTACCATGCTGCCGAACTCACCACATGTAAAAGAAGTAGTTTTAGGAGAAAATGGTGTACTTGATGGGGCAAAACAAGGTACTGTTTTCATCGATATGAGTTCCATTGCTCCTTTGGTAAGTCGCGAATTAGCAGCAAAACTTGCTGAAAAAGGCGTGGAAATGTTAGATGCTCCCGTAAGCGGCGGCGAACCCAAAGCGATCGATGGTACCATGTCTGTAATGGTTGGCGGCAAGCAAGAAGTATTTGATACATGCTATCCTGTAATGAAGGCCATGGCTGGTTCTGTTGTACGGACCGGTGAAGTGGGTGCAGGAAACGTGACAAAACTTGCTAACCAGGTCATTGTTGCCCTAAATATTGCAGCAGTTTCAGAGGCATTGGTATTAGCCAGCAAAGCAGGGGTAGAACCGGATTTAGTGTACCAGGCAATCCGCGGCGGTTTAGCTGGAAGTACGGTTCTAGATGCCAAAGCACCTCTTATGATGGATCGTAAATTTGATCCGGGATTTCGTATCAACCTTCATATTAAAGATTTAGCGAACGTATTGGAAACATCCCATGATATGGGTGTTCCGCTGCCTCTGACTGCAGCGGTTATGGAAATGATGCAGGCTCTTAAAGTAGATGGCATGGGCGATGGGGATCATAGCAGTTTAGTAAAATATTACGAAAAGATGGCTAAAGTTGAAGTAAAACGCTAGGATTGCTTCGCTGACGCTCGCAATTGACAAAGGACGGGAAGAACGATTTAACCGCAGAGACGCAGAGGACGCTGAGGGGGATTTTTAACCTTATCTATCTTTTCTCTGTGTCCTCTGTGCCTCTGCGGTTCGGCATCTTTACTTCGTGTTCTTCTTTCTCTTCGCATCTTCGCGTTTCAAAAATGTTTTATTTCTCCCGTCTATTTCTGTGTTCTCTGCTCCTGGTGTGGTTCGATTTTGTTTTATATGTTCAGCCAGAATAGAATAAAAAGACAAAGATGCTGAAAAAACTTACTTATTTACTATTGAATTATTTGATGTGTTGTTTTATAATAATACTTACAGCAAATGTACTTGCTACAACTACATATGTTTTCCGGATGAAGTTTGCGGGAGAGTGGCTTAATAGCCCGCCGAAGGAGTAAAACTCTCAGGCACTCGGACCACCGAGTAGAACCGTAAATGGACGGGACTCTGGAGAGACTCTTATACAGGGCGCCGAAGGTGAAACACAGCAATTATATTGCTGACAAATCTCTCAGGCAAAAGGACAGAGACAAATTCGTAATATACGGGGATGATTTAGATCTCTTTATATTGTGATGCTGAAAACGCTTTTAGCGTATTCATTTGTTTATCCAGAGTCAAATCACTTAGTGATTTGACTCTTTGTTTTTTGCTGCTTATTTTTTCATTGATAAATAAGCAGCAAAAGAATCACTCTCACCTAGTCTGACGTGTCTTTGCCGTAGGAAGCATCCAGAGTGCATTAAAGGTGTATTTTGTGCAGTTACATGATTAAAAAGGGAGACGATGATATGAGAAAATCGGGTTTTAAACTTGTGGTGGTATCTCTAGTGGTTTTAGTATTAGCAGGAATGTTGACAGGTTGTGGTGATTCTGCTTCCAAGGATATTAAAATTGGTGTTTTGAATGAAATGACTGGCGGTAATGCTACCATGGGTACCTCATCTGCCAATGGTGCCAAAATGGCAATTAAAGAGGCCAATGAGAAAGGCGGTATTCTTGGAAAGCAAATTCAGGCTGTGATTGCTGATAATAAAAGTGAACCTTCTGAGTCAGCCAACGCGATGACCAAGCTTGCATCTCAGGATAAAGTTGTAGCAGTAACGGGTATTTTTGCGAGCTCTAACGCAATTGCCACCTCTAGTGTGGCAGAGGCGACTAAAGTTCCCTTTGTTGCTGTAGGTGCGACAAACCCTAAGGTAACAGTGGATGAAGCAAGTGGTAAAGTTAAAAATTATACTTTCCGCGTGTGTTTTATCGATCCCTTTCAAGGCACAGTGGGTGCCAATTTTGCGTTGAACACGCTGCATTTGAATAAGGCTGTCATATTAGTAGATAACAGCAGTGATTATAGCAAAGGATTATCTACCTTCTTCAAAGAGGCCTATATAAAAGGCGGCGGGAGTATTTTAGCGGAAGAAGCGTATTTGCAGAAAGATCAGGATTTCAAGACCATCTTAACCAAAATAAAAGCGATAAATGCTGAAATTATTTATATTCCCGGCTATTATGAAGAAGTAGGAAAAATTGTGAAGCAAGCCCGAGAAATTGGTATTACGGTGCCAATACTAGGGGGAGACGGCTGGGACTCACCAAAACTAGTGGAGGTTGGAACTAGCGCAGCACTAAATAATACCTATTTTACCAACCATTATTCGGTGGATGATACCAGTGCTACTTCGCAAGCTTTTGTAGAAGCATATAAAAAACAATATGGCCAAGTGCCGGATGCGATGGCTGTACTAGGCTATGATGCGGCAAATATCATTATTGATGCCATTAAACGCGCCAATAGCCTTGATCCAGAAAAAATTCGTGAAGCCTTGGCTGGGACAAAAGACTATCCAGCAATAACAGGGAGCACAACATTAAATGCTACTCATGATGCAGTAAAAAGTGTTGTAATTATTGAAATGAAAGATGGCAAACAAGTGTTTAAAGCAACTGTTAAACCTTAGTAAATCAATTTATTATAATTTCACCATCGTAATTTAAGATTGTCTAAGAACTGGAAAAAGATCATGCATTGATAGCATGGTCTTTTTTCAATTAAGGATGTATAAAAATAATTCTGCTTTTTTCACATTTCCTCTATTGGAGGCATACCATATATAAAAGATATAAAAGGAAGAAGTTTAATCGATTAAACTTTATATAGTATTTTCATAAGGAGGGATAGTGTGGAAGAGGATAGAAAATCAAAATATTGCGATGGCTGCTGTGATCTCATATTTGAAACATTGTCAGCCAATCGACCGCCTGCGATTGCTTTGTCATTTTGGCTGCAGGCCACCGCTACAGGTGAAATTTGTGGCAGAGGAAATGAAGGGCATATTCAAATAGCGGCCCAAGGTTTAATCCCCCTTGGCGTATATACGGTGTTCTTTGTTACGGATCGAGGTGTCTGGCCTGCGGCTCCTTTAGGAGTGGTGTATACTTCCGATGGTTTTGATCCCAATCGCTTAATTGTAAATAGTAATGGAACGCTGAGTTATTATGTTGCTCCACTGGATTATAATCCTCTGCGAGGGATTCCAACACCTAGCGGCTTGGCAAAGATTACAAGTGTCATCATTTCGTTTCATTCCAATCGCCTAACGAATGGAATCAGCTTAGGGCAGCCCAATCTGAATGTATTCACCCAGCTAACTGCTCCCATGTGCTCTACTCGTACTGAGTAAGAGAATGCTTGGGATAGTTATTCATAATAGAGTGCCCAGATACTATATAACAATGTTGTTATATAGTATCTGGGCACAATCTATTTTGTGATTATTGCTTGCTTTTTCTAAATAGAAAGGCATAAAATAGAAAGATAATGAATGAGTTTATAGCTCTGGCGGCACTGTAGTGTGTTTTGGGACAAGATTGCTGGCCAAGGTGATATTTTTTGTTAATAAAAATGTAAGGATGGTTAAAGAGAGGATATGTCAGATAAACAAAAAAAAGTATATGCTGTCAGGAAAGGACGCAAAGTTGGTTTATTTTATTCCTGGCCTCAGTGCCAGGAACAAATCAAAGGGTATTCGGGAGCTGAATATAAGAGTTTTAAAACAGAGGAAGAGGCAAGAGCATATGTAGCAGGAGGAGTAAAGGTCACAGTGCCGCCCTTGGTGATCGAGCAGCCTCCTGATGATATGATGCTTGCCTATGTTGACGGCAGTTACAATACTGCAACCAAAGAATATTCTGCTGGGGTCGTAATATTGTGGAAAGGAGCAGAGATTACGTTTAGTCAGAAAGACAATGATCCGGAACTTGCTGGTATGCGCAATGTAGCGGGAGAAACCATGGGTGCCAAAATTGCTATGACTTATGCGTTAGAGCAAGGGGTGCGCACCGTTGTTATTTATCATGATTACGAAGGAATCGAAAAATGGTGTACCAATGCATGGGAGGCCAAGCAGGAAGGAACTAAGAAATATAAACAATATTATGATCAGGTCGCAAAGCAGTTGGAGGTTGTATTCGTAAAGGTAAAAGCTCATTCCGGTGACAAATATAATGAACAGGCGGACCAACTAGCAAAGGCTGCGCTACAATTAATATAATGGAGGAATTACAATGAAGGATAATGGTATTGGCATGAAGCCAGGAAGGGATTTGGATATTGAAGTAGCAGTAAAGGTGATGGGTTTTATCTGGTTAAAACACCTGCTGCAATTTAGTGCAGAACTTGCTGTGAAATGGTTAGGGACAACAGCTGATGTGGAACAATCTGGTGGCGTATATGTCCCGTTAGTAAAAGAAAGCGAAATGGTGAGTTTGAAATTGCGAGAGAATTTTGATGAAGCTGTTCCGAACTATTCTACTGAAATAGACGCTGCCCAGCAGGTAGTAGAGCATATGAAGGGTTTGGGATATACATATATTTCTGAAAAGAAACTCGAGCAGGAGCAGAATCGATATTACGGCAGTTTTGTAAAAGACGGTAGAGATATTGCTGCCTCAATTGGTCATTCTTCAGAAGCAGAGGCCATAGTAAAAGCGGCGTTAGCAGCTTTAGCATAAGGCGCTTAATTCTAGAAAGTAAAGAGAACGTTAAACGCAGAGGGCACAGAGATCCGCAGAGAACACAGAGAACACAGAGAAATGCGTATTCTCTGCGTCATCGCGGTTAAAAAGGTTTAATTTTTAAAGAACGCGCAGCGCTTTTCTTATGGTGTATTTCAAGGGTGGTTAGGAGTTTATAGTTTATGATTATTTTTCACACAATTGAAAGTATCTTTAGCATTGTTTTAATGATTATTACAGGATATGTTCTTACAGGTAAAGGATGGTTTAATGAAGAGGCTTCTCAATTATTTTCCCGTATCATTACCAATGTAGCATTGCCTACTTATATGATATGGAATTTGATGAATACTTTTAATAAGGACGGGCTGCTGCATTTGGCGACTGGGTTAATTGTACCTTATTCTTCCATGTTGGTCTGTTATGCAGTTGGATATGCAGTGTCTAAGCTTTTGCGAGTAAAGTCTAACCGGCAGGGAACATTCAGATCCATGTTCTTTGTTTCAAATACTATTTTTATTGGTCTGCCAGTGAATTTGGCGTTGTTTGGCGAACAAAGTGTTCCTTATGTTTTGCTATATTATATTGCTAATACTTCTTTATTTTGGACTATTGGAGCAAGCGGCATTCGCAACGATGGTGCATCAGGTAAAGATAAGGTTTCTGCTATTGAGGTAATAAAAAAAGTGTTTTCTCCTCCTCTCTTAGGGTTCTTGCTGGCTATGGCCCTTATCTTATGTGATATCAGTTTGCCTCAATTTATTCTCGATACTTGTAAATATCTTGGGAGCATGACAACTCCTTTATCCATGCTTTTCATTGGCATTGCGATATATGGTGTAAAACTGAGTAATATAAAGGTCAGCAAGGATATGATTGCCATCCTTTTGGGACGGTTTGTGATTTCACCATTGATTGTCATGGCAATTACTTATGCAATGCCGCTTCCTCTCTTAATGAAGAAAGTATTTATTATTCAAGCCATGCTTCCGGTTATGACTCAGACTTCTATTGTGGCTAAATCCTACCAGGGAGATGCAGAGTATGCTGCGATCATGACGACGGTAACCACGATAGCGTCCATTGTGGTAATTCCAGTATATATGTTGATTTTTCAGTATTATTTTTAACCTAGTATAGTGGACGCGGAAGGTTTAAATTTAATATTTCGACTATTTTAAAAGGGTATTGCACAGCTAAATAATATGTGCTATACTCAGCTCAAGTTAATAGCAGGAAGCAATGAAGCTTACGAGTGGTTTTTAGAAACCCTTGTGAGCTTTTTGCCTTTTACCAGAAAAAAATAAGTACATGAGCAATGGGGCTTATAAACGCACTTTCGTTTATAAGCCCATCTGTGTTTTTTAAGGAGGTGATTCTATAGTATATGCGCAGCTGCCCAAAATAAAAAATGCTTTATGGATATTTGCGGTATCCATAAAGCGCGGTAATCTTTACATTCCCCAACAGACACCAGGGCTTATTCGATGTACCTAATCTTTATTATAAGTGAAAAAAATACACTTTTCAACTATAAAGATTAGGAAAGATGGTTAATAGTTTAAATTCAAGTCGTTCTCTATTTATGGAAAGAATATTTACAAATTTAGGGAGGTTTTTATTATGAGACAGATTGCTATATATGGTAAAGGTGGTATTGGTAAATCCACCACTACTCAAAATACAGTGGGTGCTTTAGCGGAGGCTGGCAAGCACATTATGGTAGTAGGCTGTGATCCTAAGGCTGACTCCACTCGCTTATTACTTCATGGATTGTGTCAAAAAACAGTATTGGATACCTTACGTGATGAAGGCGACGATATTGATTTAGATGATATTTTAAAGCCTGGTTATCTCGGTACCATGTGCGTTGAATCAGGTGGTCCAGAGCCAGGTGTAGGCTGCGCCGGCCGTGGTATCATCACCTCTATTAATATGCTGGAATCCCTAGGTGCTTATACACCAGATCTTGATTATGTATTTTATGATGTACTGGGTGACGTTGTATGCGGTGGTTTTGCAATGCCGATTCGCGAAGGTAAAGCAGAAGAAATTTATATCGTTGCTTCTGGTGAATTGATGGCTCTTTATGCAGCGAATAACATTGCCAAAGGTATTCAAAAATACGCAGTAAACGGTAAAGTAAGACTTGGCGGCATTATTTGCAACAGCCGTAAAGTTGATAAAGAATATGAGTTATTAAAAGCTTTTGCTGAAGAAATTGGCTCTCAATTGATCTATTTCGTTCCTCGTGATAATCTGGTTCAACGTGCCGAAATTAATAAAAAGACAGTTGTTGACTTTGATCCGGAATCTGGACAGGCTGACGAGTACCGTGCATTAGCGAAAGCCATTGACAGTAATACGATGTTTGTTATTCCTAAACCAATGACACAAGACAGATTGGAAGAAATCATGATGGAACATGGGTTTATGGATATGTAGTTAGCCTCAAAGACAAAAAAATATATTGGAGGAAACAATATGTTATTAATTAGAGCCATTATCAGACCAGAGAAAAAGGATGAAGTATTGGCAGAATTATCAAGAGCTGGTTTCCATGCAGCAACAGTTGTGGATGTAGTCGGTCGCGGCAAGCAAAAAGGTATTAAAATATCAGGAATTATCTATGATGAAATTCCTAAAGCGTTGCTAATGATGGCGATCCGTGATGAAGATAAAGAAGAGATGGTTCGGTTGATCTTAAAATATGCAAAAACCAGCGAGCAAGGTGCTTATGGTGACGGTAAAATTTTCATAAGTTCCATTGAAGAAGCGTATACCATCTCTAGTGGAATCCCAAGTCTATAAGAAGGAGGGAGGGATCAGGATGAAAGAAATTCTCGCCATAGTGCGTATGAATAAAACAGGCGCTACTAAAAAAGCCTTAGTGGAAGCTGGCGTAGCTGGTTTTACTGCTTTTAAAGTAGAAGGCCGCGGTAAAATAGTAAGCAACCCAACATTAATTTTGGAAAGAAAAAAAGAACTCCTTCTTATGGCTGGAGAGGATCAAACAGGGGAAGCAGAGAAACTCATTACTGATTTTTTAGTGGGTACCAGTTTGTTCCCTCGAAGATTATTTACCATTCTTGCTCATGATGAGGATGTGGCGAAGATTGTAGAGGCAATCATTCAGGCGAATAAGACTTGTAATAACGTTGGTGACGGTAAGATTTTTGTTTTACCAGTAATGGATGCCATTCGGGTTCGTACTGGAGAAACAGGAGAAAGTGCAGTATAAGGGGGTAAGGGAACATGGGAATGAATGAAGCAAAACTTCAGGAAATATTAGACCAATATCCAGCTAAAGTGCAGAAAAATCGTAAAAAACATATATTCATTAAAAGATCGGATGTAGAAAGTCAGCAAATCGAAGCCAATACCCGGACCATTCCTGGTATTATTACCAATCGAGGCTGTGCGTATGCTGGTTGTAAGGGCGTTGTTCTAGGTCCGATTAAAGATATGGTGCATATTGTTCACGGACCGATCGGTTGTGGCTATTATGCGTGGAATACAAGACGAAATAAAGCAAAATCCGACGATCCAAAACAGAATTTTATCAATTACTGCATATCTACGGATATGCAAGAAAGTGATATCGTTTTTGGCGGTGAAAAGAAGCTCAGCAAGGTAATTGATGAAGTTATGGAAATTTTTCATCCTAAGGCAATTACCCTTTCTGCTACCTGCCCTGTAGGATTGATTGGTGATGATATGGGCGCTGTTGCTAAAGCGGCAGAAGCGAAGCATGGCGTGCAAGTACTGTCTTTTAGCTGTGAAGGCTATAAAGGGGTTAGCCAATCTGCAGGTCATCATATTGCCAATAACATTTTAATGGAAAAGGTAATTGGTACCGGAGACCAAGAAGAAGCTCCTGCGAAGTTCCCGATTAATCTTCTCGGGGAATATAACATTGGCGGCGACGGCTGGGAAGTAGAGCGTATCTTAAAAGAAATCGGCTACCATGTAGTATCGGTTATGACAGGGGATGGCTCTTATGAAGCAATTAAAAATGCTCATACTGCAGAACTTAACTTGGTGCAATGTCACCGTTCGATTAACTATATTGCTGAGATGTTAGAAACCAAATATGGTACACCTTGGCTTAAGGTTAACTTTATTGGTATTCAAGGGACAATCGAATCCTTGCGCAACATGGCTCTTTATTTTGATGACAAAGAACTGACCTTGAAGACAGAGGCGGTAATTGCTAGCGAATTGGCAAGAATTGAGCCGATATTTGACCAATATAAAAAGATTTGTGAAGGAAAAACAGCTTTTTGCTTTGTTGGCGGATCCCGGGGTCATCATTTCCAAAATTTATTTAGTGAACTAGGCATTGAGACCTTATTAGCAGGATATGAGTTTGCTCACCGGGATGATTATGAAGGGCGGGAAGTGATTCCTACAATCAAAACAGATGCAGATAGTAAAAACATTCCTCACTATACAGCAGAAGCTGATGAAAAACGCTTCCGTTTAAAAGTTTCACCAGAAAAATTGGAAGAACTAAAAGCTAAAATACCTTTAGGTGAATATAAAGGCATGCGCTTTGACATGAAAGATGGCAGCATCATTGTTGATGACTTAAATCATTTTGAAACAGAAGAATTTATAAAAGTACTGAAACCAGATATTTTCACTTCCGGAATCAAGGATAAATATGTCATTCAAAAAATGGGTATTAACTCGAAGCAATTACATTCCTATGATTACAGCGGACCGTATGCTGGTTTTAATGGTGCTGTTAAATTTGCTGAAGATATCAGCATGGGATTTGCCTCACCAACTTGGAATTTTATAACTCCACCATGGAAAAATCAACCTTTACTAGAAGGAACAGTAACTGAGGAAGGAGTGGCATAGTATGTTAGATTGTACACCAAAAGATATAACCGAACGCAAAAGCGGCGGTATTATTAACCCAGCGAAAACTTGTCAGCCAATTGGCGCTATGTATGCTGCTCTGGGGATTCACAAATGCTTGCCCCATAGTCATGGATCACAAGGATGCTGCTCTTATCATCGGATGCATTTAACCCGTCATTTTCGTGATCCGGTTATGGCTTCCACTAGCTGCTTTACAGAAGGGTCATCGGTTTTTGGCGGCGGCGCTAACTTAAAAGCATCCATACAAAATGTGTTTCACATCTATAAGCCGGATGTTATGGCGATACACACCACTTGTTTAACGGAGACCATTGGCGATGATGTTTCCAGTATTATTAAAACAGCGGAAGTGGCTGAGGGGAAACTGGTGATTCATGCGAACACTCCCAGTTATGTAGGCTCCCATATCACAGGTTTCTCCAATATGACAAAAGCAATGGTTAGCTATTTAGCAGAAAGTACGTCGCCAGAGAAAAAAGAACAAGCCAATATTATTCCTGGCTTCGTGAATCCTGGAGATATGCGGGAAATAAAACGTCTGGTAGAAAGTATGGGCATTGAATATATTATGTTCCCTGATACATCAGGGGTTGTGGATTCACCGATGACAGGAGAATTTGAGATGTATCCTGAGGGCGGTACAACAGTAGAACAGTTAAAGGATACAGGAAATTCCCAAATCACCCTGGCCCTTGGTCGATTTGCCTCTAGTGATCCCGCTGATCTTTTAAACAAAGAATACAAAGTTCCTGTAGCTACCCTTAAAACTCCCATTGGAATCAAAGCTACGGATGCATTATTAATGACCTTGCGTAATAGCTTTGCCCGGGAAATTCCAAAAGAACTAGAAATAGAAAGAGGTCAGCTGGTTGATATTATGACCGACACGCATTTCCATTTTCATGGAAAAACCGTAGCGATCTTTGGTGATCCAGATATTGTAACGGGCTTAACGGAGTTTGTATTAAGCTTAGGAATGGTTCCTCTTCATGTGCTGACGGGTACGCCAGGCGGTTCGTCCAATTCTGCAGCAGGAAGCTTTGAAGATGATATTAACAGTATGCTGAAAGGTGCTGGAATTGAGGCCAATGTGAAGAGTGCGGGAGATTTATTTACCTTGCACCAATGGATTAAAAATCAGCCTGTAGATCTATTGATTGGCAATACCTATGGAAAATATATTGCCCGGGCGGAAGATGTTCCTTTTATGCGAGTTGGATTCCCGATTTTAGACAGAAGTGTTCATTCTTACTTGCCGATTGTTGGGTATCATGGTGCCATGAGACTGATTGAGATGATTAGTAACGCCCTGTTAGACAGAGCAGACAGAGATGCCAAAGATGAAGACTTTGAATTGGTAATGTAGATAGACATTTTTTAATAGTAAGGTTTAAAAAAAGATGTTGAAACGCGAAGGTCGCGAAGAAATGCAAAGCACACGAAGAAATGTATAGATATTTCTTATCCTTCAAATCTTCGCGTCTTCGCGGTTCAAACGTTTTTTATGGTATTTCTAGGAGAGGAGTGAGATGTACTATGGCTGAAGATCTTACAGGAAGCATTACAGAACGAGATGAGTTTATTGTTACGAAAGGTAAGAATAAGAAACAGCTTAAATGTGATACGGACAGTTCTGCCGGCTGTGTAAGCCAAAGAGCTTGTGTGTATTGTGGAGCCAGAGTCGTGCTCAATCCAATTACAGATGCCATACATTTGGTACATGGACCAATTGGCTGTGCCACCTATACCTGGGATATTCGCGGCAGCCTGAGCAGCGGTGCGGAATTATACCGCAATAGCTTTTCTACCGATTTAAAAGAGCAGGACATTATTTTTGGCGGCGCAAAAAAGTTATCGGCAGCAATTGATGGACTGGTGGAAAAATATCAGGCAAAACTAGTATTTGTATATTCAACCTGTATTGTCGGCGTAATTGGTGATGACTTAGAAGCCATTTGCAGCGCCGCCTCTCGAAGACATAATATTGAAGTGATACCGGTAGAGTCCAGCGGATTTATTGGCAATAAATCTGCGGGTTACAGGGCAGCAGGAGATGCGTTGCTTCGTTTGATAAAGCCCTCTGAGTCTGCAGTAATCGAAAAGAACAATAGTATTAACTATTTAGGGGATTTTAATCTGGCTGGTGAAGCTTGGATTATTCATAATTATTTACGGCAGATGGGGGTAGAATTAAACGTTACTTTTACAGGAGATTCTCATTATACAGCCTTGAAATCAGCCCCTAAGGCTAAGCTGAACATTATACAGTGCGCTGGATCGATGATCTATCTTGCGGGGAAAATGGAAGAACTCTACCAGATTCCTTATATTCAAATATCCTTTTTAGGTATTGAGGATACGGCTGCCTCATTGCGCAATATTGCAGCTGCTTTAGGAGAAGAGTCTATGATTGTCAAGGCGGAGGAGTTGATTGCTAAGGAAACAGCCAGAGTAGACAGTATTATTAAAGGTTATCGGGCTAAGCTGGAAGGCAAGAAGGCTGCCATTTTTGTTGGTGGAGGATTTAAGGCCATTTCTCTGATTAAACAGTTTAGAGAAATTGGTATTGATGTAGTGATGATTGGTACGCAAACCGGCAGAAAAGAAGAATATGAAATCATGAATGAGTTAGTGGATGACGGTACGGTGATTTTAGATGATGCGAATCCTGCTGAACTGGAAAGATTTATGATGGAAAAGGGAGCTAATCTACTAGTAGGAGGAGTCAAAGAGCGGCCTTTGGCCTATAAATTGGGGATTGCCTTTATTGATCATAATCATGATCGCAAACATCCTTTAAGCGGTTTTGAGGGTGCCGTTAATTTTGCTGAAGAAGTGTATTCTACCGTTTGTTCGCCTGTATGGAAGAGTCTTAATGCATTGGGAATGGAAAGCGGGGTGGCGAACCATGGCTGAAAAAAACAAAGAGAATATATTTTTTCGAAATGTAAACGAAAACCCCTGTAATATGTGCATGCCAATGGGCGGCATCTTAGCATTGAAGGGAATCGAACAGTCTATGGTTATTGTTCATGGGTCCCAAGGCTGTAGTACCTACATGCGCAGGCATATTGCTGAACATTTTAACGAGCCTGTTGATGTAGGATCTTCTTCTTTAAATGAAAAAGGCACCATATACGGCGGAGAAAAGAATCTCAGACAGGCTTTGGACAATATTAGGAAGGTATATCATCCTGCTTTGATTGGTATTGTAACGACTTGCTTAGCAGAAACCATTGGTGAAGACATTGAGAGAATTACGGGTCAATATCTCATTGATAATGAGATGGAAGAGTTTCCGATTGTTACGGCTTCTACGCCTGGCTATGGCGGCAGTCACTTTGAAGGTTATTTTTTTACTCTAAAAAGAATATTGATGCAGCTAACGGAAGCTGCAGAAAAGAATAACAAAATAAATATTATTATTCCCAACATCAGTCCTGCTGACATTCGTGAAATAAAGCGTATGTTAGCTCTCATGCAAATTGAATATGTATTATATCCTGATTTCTCCGATACTCTGGATCGCCCTTTCGCAAAACCTTATACCAAGATGAGCAATGGCGGGACCAAAATAACGGAGATACGGTCTATGGGTGGTGCTGCAGCGACCATCCAAATGGGAATCACCATAGAGGATGGGATTTCTCCAGGAAAATATCTGGAAGAAGAATTTGGTGTTCCTTTATACAATATAGCCATACCCATGGGTGTGGAAAGTACAGATGCATTTATCAATACTTTAGTAGAAATTACCGGTAAGAAGGTTCCGGAAAGTATTAAACAAGAACGTGGACGTTTGTTAGATGGGATGATTGACTCTCATAAATATAATTTTCAAGGAAGAAGTGTTATTTTTGGTGAGCCGGAAATGGTCTATGGGGTAACCAAAATTTGTGCAGAAAATGGCGTTTTCCCAGCAGTTGTGGCTACAGGCAGCCAAATCGGGAAGTTCAATCAATTAGTGACAGCAGCAGTAGCTGAGTGTCCAGAAGAAAGTAAGATCTTAATTGAAACGGATTTCTCTCATATTTTAGCTGCCAGTAAGGAAGGAAAAGTCAATATTGCAATTGGTCCTTCCGATGGTCGATACCTTACAGAAAAAGGTGATATTCCTCTCGTGAGGCTGGGTTTTCCCATTCATGATCGGGTAGGAGGACAGCGGCTTTTATCTGTAGGTTATACGGGTACAATGATGTTGTTAGATCGCATCACCAATACCCTGCTGGAAAACAAATATAAATCATATCGAAGCTCCATGTATGAAGAATTCTACCAGCAAGGGTAGCTGGCTGTAGTAAGTAAAAAAATTACCCTGCAATGCTAGGGGAAATTGAGGTGAAGGGTATGGAAGAGAGCAAACATCCTTGTTATAATGCGGATGCTCATCATAAATATGCGCGGATGCATTTGCCAGTGGCACCCCAGTGCAATATCAGCTGTAATTATTGCAATCGTAAATTTGACTGTGTAAACGAAAGCCGGCCAGGAGTAACGAGCGAAGTGCTGACACCAGAGCTTGCCAGCCAAAAATTTTCCTGGGTCAAAGAAAATATTGAAAATTTAAGTGTAGTAGGGATTGCCGGTCCTGGAGACGCTTTGGCAAATTGGGATGTTACAAAAAAATCCATTGAATTAATTCAGGCTAAAGGCGAGGATATCATATTTTGCTTGTCAACCAATGGTTTAATGCTGCCTCACTATGCAGCAGAACTTGTAGAAATGGGTATAAAGCATATCACCGTTACAGTGAATTGTCTTGATCCTAACATTGGGGCGCGGCTTTATAAAGTTGTGAATTATGAGGGCAAAAGCTATACCGGAGTAGCTGGCGCTGAATTGATGATTCAAAATCAATTGAAAGGCATTGCCTATCTGGTGGAACATGGCGTACTGGTTAAAATTAATATTGTTATGGTAAAAGGAATCAATGATCATCATATTCCGGAAGTCGTAAAGAAGATGAAAGAATTAGGAGTTTTTATTACGAATATCATGCCGTTGATTCCTGCTCCCGGAAGTGCATTTGAGAAATTTCCGCAAACTAGTATGAAAGAAATTAATGAAATGAGAGATCTTTGTCAGCTTGAAATGCAGCAGATGAGACATTGTAAGCAATGCCGGGCGGATGCCGTTGGACTCTTAGGCAATGACAGGTCAAATGAATTTCGTATGACCAAGCCAGAACCAGAAAAATCCGTTTTGCCGGCTAAGCAGATTGGTAAAGAGTATAGGATTGCGGTTACCTCTAAGCATGGCAAATTAGTAGATCAACATTTTGGGCATGCGACAGAATTTTTAATTTACCAAATAAATGATGAATCCTTTACCCTTGTGGAAAGACGCAAAGTTGAGCAGTACTGCTCTGGTGTTTCGGAATGTGATTCAGATTTGCAAGAGGGACGAAAGAGCGCAGCAATTCAAGCGATCGAGGATTGTGATGCCGTTTTGACCATGCGTATTGGATATCATGGGCAACAAAGATTATTAGAGCATGGCATTGTGAGCGTGGAGTATTGTTATACCGTGGAAGAGGGATTAGCCTATGCAGTAGAACAGTTAACGATGAAAAAAGCGATTTGAAAGGAAGGGTCTAATCATGATGAATAAACCAAAGTTTCATATTTTCGTTTGTACCAGTTCAAGAGCAAATGGTCAACAGAAAGGTTACTGCCATACGAAGGGCGGCGTGGAATTGGTAGCAAAATTCATGGAGGAAATTGAGGAACGGGATTTAGGCGGTGAGGTATTTGTGAATAATACAGGCTGTTTTGGTATCTGCGAGCAAGGACCTGTGGTTGTCATATATCCTGGTGGTACCTGGTATAAGGGGGTTACTCCTGATGATGTAGAAACTATTATGGAAGAGCATATTGAAGGCGGCAATATAGTGGAGCGTTTAGCACTTTAATAGAATATAGGATTTTAGGTGTATGGGAAAGGGGGAGGGGTTGCTGTGTATCCAGAAATTGCAGTCTGTATAAATGATGATGGTGTAACCAGCTCTTTAGATGAGGCGAATGCCATTGTCATTTATCAAAAAGTACAAGGAGCTTGGACAGTTATTAGAGAACAAAAATTCTCATTAGACAAGGAAGCTGGATTGGTTGGCTTGCGTCGGCAGATGGCTGAGATCATTTTGTTTTTAGACCAATGTAAGATTTTTGTAAGCTGCGCTGTCGTTGGTGTACCTTACTTTGAATTGGAAAAAATTCAATGCAGTATTTGGGAATTTGAAGGAAAGCAAAAACCGTTGTCTTTTCTGGATTATGTGTTAAAGCAAGAAGAAGACAAGGAAGAGGAGGAGCAATCCCAGAGCAATAATGTAATTCCTTTACCCATAGAAAGAGAAAAGGGCGATTATTATATATCCATTAAAGAGATTCAGGAAAATACTGGTGGGATTAGTTCCAAACAAGTGCTGTTACCATTCTTGCGTCAAGGGAAATTCTATCGTCTAGAAGTCCTTTGTAATCACATTCCTCCTTGGCTGGAGGCAGAGTTGAAAGGCGGCAATTTAGTTGGTGAAGTAGAAAAGACAGCACCTGCTGAAACTCACGTTTATATTAGTAAAAGAGTCTGTGAAAAATGATTTGGGTAGATCAAACGTTACAAGAAGGTCTGCGGGTAGGAATGGACAAAGGACAGATAAATCCCTTGCTAGAGCTTTTGCAAAAGCTTCCAGTAGATGTGATTGATTGTAAAGTAGTTGATTGGGAAAAACATGGTCTGCCAAAGTTGAATATGTCTCAGCAAAAACATATACGCGGGAAAATTAATGGTACTTTAACGGAAGTCGCATTGGCTGATAAGTTAGGGTTTAAAAATGTTATCATTGCTTGCGCTCCACATTTGGGGCAAGGCCTGACGAGTACAGTTTGTACAGCCCTTTTTACTGCCCAGCAGTTAGGTATGAATATTGGCTTTTGTATAGACAATGCTTCCCGGTTTTCAATAGAAGAACTTTGTTTTCTCTGGCGGGATATTCCCATTTATGGAATCGATTCATTTATATATGGGGATAAAGAGAGCCTTTTGGAACCGGTAGCAGCTTCAAGAATTTTGGCTTCATTATTGATTAAAATACCTGTTTGTTTAGAATTTCATGGACATAATGCCTATGGCTTGGCTACCGGTAATGCATTAGCTGCCTTACAAGCTGGTGTGAAACGAATTGCAGCAGCAGTAGCTGGTGTTGGTTTGCAGGGGCATGCTGCTGTAGAAGAACTTATCATGGCACAAAAACGGTTACTAGGGGAAACAAGTAAAGAAACGGGGCATTTAGCGTTGATTTGTTCCCAAATATTGTTTGCTATGGGGCTAACCCTGCCGAAAACAAAAGCGATTATTGGGCAGGATATTTTTGCTCATGAGTCAGGGATTCATGTAGATGGAGTGATCAAAAATCCTCAGATGTATGAAGCTTTTTCTCCCGAAGAAGTCGGGTTGACCAGACAACTGGTAATTGGCAAACATTCAGGAAATGCATCTATCCAAGCTAAGTTTCGGCAGTGGAATATTTGCATGTCTGACGCTCACGCTCAAATTTTATTAAAACAAGTTCGCAGCTTAGCAGTGAGGCAAAAAATGCAAGTCGATGATCATGCATTATGGGAGTTATATCAAGCTATACAGGTAAAACAGGAAGGATAGATCATTATGCAGGATGCAAGGACAATTGAGATTGTGGATACTACCCTAAGAGATGGAGAACAGTCCCCAAGCATTGTTTTTTCTGCTCAGGATAAATTAAATATTGCTACGGCACTAGATAAGGCCGGAGTAACCTGGATTGAAGCAGGGGTTCCCGTAATGGGAGAAGAAGAGCAAGAAGCGATGAAAATGATTTTGTCTGCTGGGCTGCAAGCTAAGGTGATTGCTTGGAATCGTGCTCTTAAAAATGATATTCTGTCTTCAGTATCTTGTGGCTTTTCCCATCTGCATATTTCAGTTCCTGTCTCTGATTTGCATATTGAACAAAAATTAAAAAAAAGCAGGGAATGGGTACTGGAGAATTTAAAGCAGTCCATATTGTTGGCACAAAGCTTTGGCTGCACGGTTTCTGTAGGAGCAGAAGATGCTTCACGAGGGGATCGGGAGTATTTCCTGGAAGTTGCAAATATAGCGGCAGAATTGGGAGCAGTTCGCATTCGTTATGCGGATACGGTAGGCTGCCTAAATCCATTAGCGGTGCATTCTATCTTTCAGGAATTGATTCCTCGCTGTCCATTGCCGGTAGAAGTTCATATGCACAATGATTTTGGTTTAGCCAATGCCAATACCTTGGTAGCGCTTGCTGCCGGGGCTGAACTGGCAAGTACAACGATTGGGGGAATTGGCGAGCGGGCGGGAAATGCAGCATTAGAGGAAGTGGTGACTGCGTGGCAGGTCGTATATGGTATGAAATGCCATGTTAACAGAAATGATTTTCTCCATTTAAGCCATTTGGTGATGCAGGCTGGCAACAAGGATGTGTTTGACTATAAGCCAATTATCGGCAATGCTTTTACTGTCGATAATACAAATAAAATAGCTTAGTGTGATTAACAAAAACTCCAAGACGACTTGCGATATGCAAGGAGTCTTGGAGCTTTTTCTAATCGTCTGGAAAGTAAAAGTTTTGTAGGTGGAAAAATATAAAAGTTATGAACCACAAAGGCGCAATGCCGCTGCCCGCGGCACACTAAGGAGAGCACAAAGAATTAAAACCCTTTGCGTCTTTGTGGTTCATAACGGCTATGTTTTAAAGGATGCGTAGCTTTTTATTATGCAGGAATTTGTGAATTTGGTATGGAAGTAGGGAAGGGCTATTTTGTAGAAAAATAAGATAAAAAAAGTAATGGGAGTAATGATATGAAAAAGAATGATGTGTTATGTGCTTCTCATGAAATACAGCGGTGCGGCTGGGTAACATCTGATGCTCTATATCAGAAATATCATGACACTGAATGGGGAGTACCTCAATATAATGATGATAAGTTGTTTGAATTTCTGCTCTTAGAAGGTTTGCAGGCAGGGTTAAGTTGGATTACCATATTAAAAAGGCGTGAAGCCTATCGTGAAGTGCTGGATGGATTTTCCCCAGCTAAAATTGCTGTTTATGATGAGGAAAAAATGTTACAATTGATGTCTGACCCAAGATTGATTCGCAATTCTCTAAAGATGGCAGCTCTTGTTAAAAATGCCAGAGCATTTTTGCAAGTACAACAGGAAATGGGTAGTTTTTCAACGTATATATGGCAATTTATTGGCGGTGCGCCCAGACAAAACAGCTGGTCTTCTCTGGATGAGGTTCCCACAGAGACGTTAGAATCAAAGGAAATGAGCAGGGCCTTGAAGAAAAAGGGCTTTTCTTTTGTAGGGCCGACGATTTGTTATGCCTATATGCAGGCAATTGGTATGGTCAATGACCATATAACACATTGTTATCGTCACAAAGAGTTGTTGAAGGAGTAACAAAGCAAGGAGTAAATGAATGGACGTATTAAATATTTTTGAAGTGATTGGAACCATTGCTTTTGCTGCGGCAGGAGCTTTAGTTGGGATACACAAACGATTGGATTTATTTGGCGTGTTTATGTTAGCATTAACTACGGCAGTTGGCGGAGGGATTGTGCGGGATGTTTTAATTGGGATTAATCCTCCTACAGCCTTTGTCTATCCCTTCTTTACCATTATCAGTTTGATTACAGCTATTATTGTAAGTATAAATTATCAGTGGATTAATAAATTCAATAATGTTATTTTGATCTGTGATGCAGTAGGGCTGGGTGCCTTTACGGCAGCTGGTGCAAATATGTCATTTTTATATGAGTATCATCGGTTGTTTATCACTGTTATGATGGCCGTACTAAGCGGTGTAGGCGGCGGTGTGATTCGAGACGTATTTGTGCGGGATATTCCGTTTATTTTTCAAAAAGAAGTATATGCAGTAGCCTCTATTGCAGGAGCGATATGTTTTTTTTATTCGAAGCCGTTTTTATTAGGAAATGGTCCGATGTATCTATGTTTTTTTGTTACAGTAAGCATCCGAATGGTTTGTATGAAATATGATATTAATTTTCCGGTGCCTGCTGCAAAAGGGCAAGAAAAGTATGAGAGTAAGGGAGAGTAAGGATGGAAACTAAAAAAATTAGAGATTTTCAGTCTGGTGATCTAATTCAGAGCTTTTTTCTTGTGAAGGCTGCTGAATACAAGACAACCAGTACTAATAAAAGTTATCTGGATCTAACATTAGTGGATCCCACGGGTGAAATTAATGCCAAGCTCTGGGATTATAGCACAGAAACAGAACCGAAATACACTATAAATATGTTAGTCAGAATACGGGGAAGCATTTCCGAATGGCAGAACAGGCTGCAGCTTAAAATTGATAAAATCAGGACGGCTACACAAGAAGATGCGTTAGATATTGGTGATTTCGTGCCCGTTGCTCCCTATAGCCCAGAAGTGATGTATGGGGAAATTGAAAAATATATAGGTATGATTGAGAATGCTGATATTGCCAAAATTGTCAGTACTTTAGTTGCTGCTCATAAAGAGAAGCTGCTATTATATCCGGCAGCAAAACAAAATCATCATGCTGTTCGTTCTGGTCTTTTATATCATATAACCACTATGTTGAAAATGGGTGAAAAGGTAAGTGAGGTGTACGTAAGTCTGAATCGGGACTTACTATTTGCAGGCATCATTCTTCATGATATTGCAAAAATAGCGGAGATGAATGCCAGTGAATTAGGGATTGTCTCTGAATACACGGTAGAGGGAGAACTCTTAGGGCATATCATCCAAGGAATAAAAATGATTGATCAGACTGCTGTAGAGGTGGGAGCCGATCCGGAAGCCTCCCTGCTTTTGCAGCATATGGTCTTGTCCCATCATTATGAGCCAGAGTTTGGCAGTCCTAAACGACCAATGATACCCGAGGCTGAAATACTGCATTATCTGGATATCATGGATGCGAGAATGTATGATATGGGGCGAGCTTTAGAAAAGGTAGAAGACGGACATTTCTCTGATAAAGTTTGGCTGCTGAATAATCGAAAACTATATAAATCTTCAGTTAAAAGCAGTAGAGAGTATAAAGAACCAGATACTCTTTTCTAACCAAGTTAGCGATGAGCCGATGTTTGACAACAATGGTAAAAAAGTGAAGGAAAGTAATCATATGAATGCAGAGCTATGTTTCACTCAGGGAGCTGAGCTGGCACATAAAGGAGATGCGTTGCAGGCATTAGAGCTTTTTCATCAAGCAATCTCTTTAAGACCAGATTATGCTGAAGCTTATAATGGTATAGGTGCATTATTAATCAATATGAATAATCTAGATGAAGCAGAATTCTATCTTCAGCGTGCTTTAGAATTAAAAGCGGATTATCCTGAAGCTTTATTTAATTTAGGAACGCTATTTTCTAGAACAAGTCTTCTGGAGGAAGCCGAAATTTGCCTTCGCGAAACGATAAGCTGCGAACCTGGTTTTCCAGAAGCACATTTTCGCCTTGGAATGGTGCTCAAGCAGATGGAGCGCTTAGATGAGGCTGAACATCATCTTGAATTGGCTATTAGACTGCGATCTGGCTTTATAGAAGCTGAATTTGCATTAGGAGTCTTATATTTACTTCAGGGACAGTATGAGAAGGGCTGGAGAGGGTATGAACTGCGTCGCAAAATCTTTAGTGCCTGTGATTCTGGATACAATTGGAAGTTGGAGGATTTAATCGGACAAAAAATAGTATTGTTTCATGAACAAGGGTTCGGTGATACGATTCATTTTGTAAGATATGCTCAAGAAATTGAAAAAGTGGCTTCTGAGGTAGTTTTGTTCCTGCCCAAACAGCTAGAACGGTTAATGTCTGCTTCTTTCAAAAATAGTACAATTCAGACTGACGAAAAGATGGTGGGGGAGTATACATTTTCCTGTCCATTACCAAGTTTGCCATTTATGTTTCATACTACACTACATACCATTCCTAGCCCCATTCCATATATAAAAGCAGATTCTAACCTGATAAACAAGTGGAGTGAGATGCTGAAAAAGGTAATAAAGGATCAGTCTTTTACCATTGGTGTTGTTTGGGCCGGTAATCCAAATCATAAAAATGATAAAAATCGATCCATTCCTTTTCATGTGTTCAAACAGCTTTTCTCTCTCCAGGAGGTAAATTGGGTAAGTTTGCAGATGGATGAAAAAGCTGCTGATCTACAAACAGTTTCGCATCAAGTAATTGATTTTCATGAGAATATCAGTGACTTTGCCGAAACAGCAGGCCTGATTGAAAATCTGGATCTGATAATAACGGTAGACACGGCAGTTGCGCATTTAGCAGGAGCTATGGGGAAAGAAACATGGCTGCTTTTGCCTATTGACCCTGATTGGCGCTGGCAGGTAAAAGGACAAGAGAGTCTTTGGTATCCAACGATACGAATTTTTCGTCAAATTCATAGAGGTGATTGGCAGGACGTTTTAGTGCGGGTAAAAACAAATCTGGAAGTTAAACTTAAAAAATAATAACAATTTAACAAAATCAAAGACAATTAAAAGAATTCAAAGGAAATTCAAAGATAATTCTCCGATATACAAAGCAGGTCGATGTATATAAAGGAGGTAGTTATCATGTCTATGACGATTAGCGGAAATAGCCAAAGCAGTCAGTCTAGTACCCAAAGTAGTGTAAGTGATCTACAAAAGCAGATTCAAAGCCTTACCAGGCAAATTCAAGAATTGCAAGAGGACGATGCAGCCGAAAACGCAAAGCAGATTCAGCTGCTTCAACAGCAAATGCAGCAAATCCAGCTCCAGATCCAACAAGTGCAGCAAAAATCCCAATCGAAAAGTTCAAATAGTGAGCAAGCTGCTTCAAGCAATGTAACTGTTGGTCCTGC